>JBGSQO010000091.1:0-3572 GCA_041738055.1 Filomicrobium sp. | reverse complement strand
TCCTTGCCCGGGCACAGTGGCCCGATGCGCTCCCATTGCGCGTTCGTCAAATGTCGCCGAATCAAGCCCGCCTCCTTCCAGTTGCGAGCTTGAATCACATTTGCTGCTCCCTGAGAATCCCCTAATGTCAACAAGCCCTAGTGTCGTGATCGCGAAATTCGTCTCATTCTGCAGCGCGCTGCGAGGCCGGACGCCTCACCTTGCCGTGCAGCCATCCCTGGCTGATGGAGGTCCGAAATAGAGGCGGGATTGGTATAATGTGGCCCGGGCCAGCGTCCCGTCTGGAGACTGTGGCAGCCATCGGGGGCGGATCAGGCGTGCGCCGGGTCCGCCTGTTTTTTTGCGCGGGGTCAGCATCAACCCTGCGTCAAATCAAGGGAGAGCGACGAAATTTCGCGGTATGCTGGGCCGAAGTACGCAAAAAATCACGTCCGGAGGCGCGCCCATGAGTTTCGAAAACATCAAGGCCGAGGTCTCGATGCTGATGACCGAGATGCAGAACGAGCCGGAGGATCGCCACGAGGTGTATCTCATGCTCGTGGAAAAACTCAATGAACTCAAGGCATTCGGATTGCCTCTGCCGGAGGAGCTGGTGCAGTTCGAGCGGGCGCTAGAGGCCGAGTTCGCCCAGGATCTGCGCGACCGCCGCCACATGAATTGAACCACGCGCCTTCCGGCCGGCGCTCGGAACGAGTGTCGGAAGGCGCCCACATAAAAGAACCCCTCGGGGGATGACCGGGGGGTTCAGCAGGGTGCGGCCGGCTCGGGACCTTGGACAAGGTCCACGGGGAGGGACGGGGATGGACCCGACCGTCACCCTGATCGGTTGGCATGAGCGCCCCGGCCTGAGCCTTGGACGGATGCCGGTTGGAACTGCGACCTCCTTCTCGTGGGTGGCGGGGGCCGCGCAAACCGGGGCTTGCGCGGCGGGCTGGGCGCCAGACGGGGAGCGGAAGGGACGGCGCCAGCCGTGAAAAGAGAGATAGCCCAGCAGGTCCTTCGGCTGCTGTTCCCTGCGCAACAGTTGCCTAGGATTGCCGATATCAGCCCGTGCCGGCGGCTGCGTCGATGAGGGCGAGGATGTGCTCTGGTGGCGCGTCGTGGGGGAGACGGTCGAAGTCGGCGGTTTGCGCCAGGGCGTCGGTCAGTGCCGCCTGGAACGCGCCCCGGTCGATCTCGACGGCGCCGAACTGGCGCAGGTGCTCTGTCACGAACTGGGTGTCGAGAAGCGTAAAACCGCCTGCGATCAGGCGACCGGCTAGATGCACCAGAGCGATCTTGGAGACGTCGCGCTCGGTCGAGAACATGCTCTCACCGAAGAAGGCGCCGCCGAGCGCCACGCCGTAGAGGCCGCCGACGAGCTGGCCACCCGTCCAGACCTCGACCGTATGGCAGTGGCCGAGGGCGAACAACTCGCGGTAAAGGGCGCGAATCCGGGCGTTGATCCAGGTCGAGCGGCGTCCGGGCCGGGAGGCGGCGCAGCCGTCGATCACACCCTCGTAGTTGCTGTCGATCTTCACCTCGTGCTCGCCCGACAGAACCGTGCGGCGCAGGCGGCGGGGAACATGCACATTGTTCAGGGGCAGTATGCCGCGCTGCTGCGGCTCGATCCAGTAGAGTGCCGGGTCGCTCGCGCTCTCAGCCATGGGGAAGATGCCGCAGGAATAGGCCTTGAGCAGCACCTGCGGCGTGATCTCGACAATGAAGTCTTCGCGCGAGGCCATGCCCCGGGCCATCCTTTTCTCAGCGATACCGGCGCCCGTGCCTTGGCCAGCCAACATGGAGACCCCACGTCGGCCGCACAGCGCTCGTCAGACATGCCGCGGCCCGAGTTCAATCGGACCCGCCGGCTATATTATGGCTTTCCGAGAAACTTTTCGAGCCAATGAATATCATACATGCCGTTGGCGATGTCGGGCTGGCGGATCAACTCGTTAAACAGCGGGATCGTGGTCTCGATGCCGTCGATGACGAACTCCGACAGCGCACGCTTCAGGCGCATCAGGCACTCGTTGCGAGTCTTGCCATGAACGATCAGCTTGCCGATCAGGCTGTCGTAGTGGGGCGGGATGCGATAGCCCTGGTAGACGCCGCTATCGACGCGGACGCCGAGGCCGCCGGGGGGATGCCAGTAGGTGATCTGGCCGGGCGAGGGGCGGAAGGTGCGCGGGTTCTCGGCATTGATGCGACATTCTATCGCATGCCCAGAGAACACGATGTCCTCCTGGCGGTGAGACAGGGGCGCGCCCGAGGCGACGCGGATCTGCTCCAGCACGAGATCGATGCCGGTGATGGCCTCAGTCACCGGGTGCTCGACCTGCAGGCGGGTATTCATCTCGATGAAGTAGAACTCGTTGTCCTCATAGAGGAACTCGACCGTGCCGGCGCCGCGATACTGGATCTCCTGCATGGCCTTGGCGACCGTTTCGCCGATGCGCTTGCGGGAGGCGTCGTTGATGGCCGGCGAGGGCGCCTCCTCCATGATCTTCTGGTGGCGGCGCTGCAGCGAGCAGTCGCGCTCGCCCATGTAGATCGCGTTGCCCTTGCCGTCGCCGAACACCTGAATCTCGATGTGGCGGGGCCGCGTGAGGTACTTCTCGATGTAGACGCTGTCGTTGCCGAAGGCGGCCTTGGCCTCGGCGCGCGCCGTGGAGAAGGCGATGCCAAGATCGGCGGCGGTATGGGCGACCTTCATGCCGCGTCCGCCACCGCCCGCCGTCGCCTTGATGAGGACGGGAAAGCCCATCTCCTTGGCCACCTTGAGGGCTTGCGCCTCGGTGGCAACCTCGCCGTCGGAGCCGGGAACCACCGGGATGCCGAGCTTCTTGGCCGTTTCCTTTGCCGTGATCTTGTCGCCCATCAGGCGGATGTGCTCGGAGGACGGACCGATGAAGGTGATCGAGTGCTCTTCCAGGATCTCGGCGAAGCGCGCGTTCTCCGACAGGAAGCCGTAGCCGGGATGGACCGCGTCGGCGCCGGTGATCTCGCAGGCGGCCAGCAGGCGCGGAATGTTGAGATAGCTGTCGGTGGCCGGCGGCGGCCCGATGCACACGCTCTCGTCGGCCAGCCGCACGTGCATGGCGTCCGCGTCCGCCGTCGAGTGAACTGCGACGGTGGCGATACCGAGTTCCTTGCATGCCCGCTGGATGCGAAGCGCAATCTCGCCGCGGTTGGCGATCAGGACTTTGTCGAACATGTGTGACCCCTTCGGGATGGCCAGTTGGTGAGATGGCCAGTTGGCCAAGTGGGGAGGCGCGACGGTTCGCTGCTCTCAGGTTGAGCCTCTGGCCATTTCACCATCTGCCCTTCCCACCCCTCACTCCAGAATCACCAGCGGTTCGCCGAACTCGACGGGCTGGCCGTTTTCGAACAGGATCGCCGCCACAGTACCCGCGCGCGGTGCCGGGATCTGGTTCATGGTCTTCATTGCCTCGATGATCAGCAGCGTGTCGCCTTGGTTGACGCGCTTGCCGACCTCGATGAAGGAGGCTGCCCCCGGCTCGGGCGAGCGGTAGGCGGTGCCGACCATCGGCGACTTGACGGCGCCGGGGTGCTTGCCCGGATCGGTCGCG
>JBGSQO010000079.1:0-2419 GCA_041738055.1 Filomicrobium sp. | reverse complement strand
GCGCGCCACCGGGCTGTCGCGGCAGAGCGGCGAGGCTCTCGGTGATCGGGTGGCCGCTGCCCTTGCCGAGGCGCGGATGATAAAGCCCGACCTCGGGATACTCGGCCGGCGGAACGGTCGCCAACTTGCCGCGCAGGGCCTTGCGGTGGCCATCCGCATAGCGCCCGACCAGCAGGCGGATCATGTTGGCGATGTTGTCGTCGGAGCCGGCGAGCCAATACTGCAGCGTCAGGAAGTAGGCGCGCACGTCCTGGGCGGTGCCCGGAATGAAGCGCAGGATCTTCGGCAGCCGGCGCAGCATCGCCATCTGCCGGGCGCCGCTGTCCTTTTCCTTGTTGTTGGCACTGCCACGCAGCCGCTTCAGAAGCGCGATGATGCCCGACTGCTCGCCCGCCATGCGGAACTTGCCGATGCGGGTCTGGCGCATGACGTCGCCAGCCGACAGGCAGCAGACCATGGCATCGCAGCTCTCGCGGCGGGCTTCGAGCGCGGGCAGCACCGCCTCGATGTGGTCCTCCATGAACAGCATGTTGGCGATGATGATGTCGCCCGTCGCGATGTCCCGGCGGCAGGCCTCCAGCAGATGCGGCTCGGAGGCCCAAGTGGCGGCGGCATGCAGCGAGATGGTCAGGCCCGGGATCTCGGGGAGCAGCGTCTGGCGCGCCCGCTCGGTCGCGCTCGCCAGATGGCTGTCGAGCGTGACGATCACGACGCGCACAGCCGGGCCATGCCGGGGCGCGCGATCAGCGGCCGTAGTGGGATTTCGCATCATAGAGCGTCTCCATGGTGATCAACGCGACACCGGACTGGCGGGCAAAACTCTCCGTGTTGCGGCGGGCTTTGCCGCGCACGAAGAAGGGGATCTTTTTCAGTTCGAGCTCGGCGTCTGCTGCCCAACTCGGGCCGGCGGATGGGGCCGAGGGGGCGGCTGGGGCGGCGGTCTCAGGCGCGACGTCGAGCGGTGCGGCGGCAGTTTCGATCGTTTCGAGTGTCTCTTCGACGGCTGCAGCGGTGCGTCCGCCACCGCCCAGATGCGAGGGGCGCGCATCGGCATGGAACTCGAAGTCGTCGCGGAACATGCCCAAGAGGTGCTCCTCGAGCCCCATCATCAGGGGGTGCACCCAGGCATCGAATATGACGTTCGCGCCCTCGTGCCCCATCTGTGGGGAATAGCGGGCGGGGAAGTCCTGGACGTGGACGGGCGCCGAGATCACCGCGCACGGAATGCCGAGGCGCTTGGCGATGTGCCGCTCCATCTGCGTTCCCAGCACCAGCTCCGGCTGGGCCTCGGTAATGGCCGCCTCGACGGCGAGATAGTCGTCGGTGATGAGAGGCTCGACGCCGTGGTGCTTGGCGGCCTCGCGCACCTCACGGGCGAACTCGCGTGAGTAGGTGCCGAGCCCGACGACCTTGAACGCCAACTCCTCGGCGGCGATGCGGGCCGCCGCCACGGCATGCGTGCCGTCGCCGAACACGAACACGCGCTTGCCGGTCAGGTAGTTGGAGTCGACGGAGCGCGAGTACCACGGCAACCGGGAGACGGATGCCGCGGTACCGCGCGTCGTGGCAGGTTCGCCGGTCTGACCGCTGGGTCCAGGGGAGGAGGCGGAGAGGCGGGCAAGCTCGGCCACGAATTCGCGGGTTGCGCCGACGCCGATGGGGACGGTTGCCGTCATCGGCTGGGCGAAGGTGCGCTTGAGCCACTGGGCGGCGGGAAGCGCGATCTCGGGGTAGAGGACGACGTTGAAGTGGGCCGCGGGAAGGCGCGCGATGTCGGCGGGGCTCGCATCGAGCGGCGCGATGACGTTGACGGCGATGCCGTTGTCCTCGATCAGACGGGCGATCTCGGTGACGTCGTCACGATGGCGGAAGCCGAGCGCGGTCGGTCCCAGGATGTTGCAGGAGACTTCGGCGGTGCGCTTGGGGGCGCTGGCCGCGAGTGGCTGACAGACGGCGCGGACGATCTGGTAGAAGGTTTCGGCCGCTCCCCAGTTTTCCTTCTTCTGGTAGGACGGCAGCTCGAGCGGCACGACCGGGATCGGCAGGCCCAGCGCGCGGGCAAGCCCACCTGGATCATCCTGGATCAGCTCGGCCGTGCACGATGAGCCGACGATCATCAGCTCGGGGCGGAAGCGCTCGTAGGCCTCGCGCGCGGCGGTCTGGAACAGGCCGGCCGTATCGCCGCCGAGATCGCGCGCCTGGAACGTCGTGTAGGTGACGGGAGGACGCTTGCCGCGCCGCTCGATCATCGTGAACAACAGGTCGGCGTAGGTATCGCCCTGCGGCGCGTGCAGGACGTAGTGCAGCCCCTCCATGCCCGTCGCCACACGCATCGCGCCGACATGGGGCGGGCCTTCATATGTCCAGACCGAGAGCTGCATCGCTATACCCTTGCGCGGTGTGAGTGAGCAGATGACGG
>JBGSQO010000068.1:0-8859 GCA_041738055.1 Filomicrobium sp. | reverse complement strand
GATCAGGACGGCGACGGCGGGCGCGCCGAGGGCTGCGATCACCATGAGCTTGATCACCATCGACAGGGCGATCTCGATGGGGTGGAATCGCGAGCCCGTCGTCAGATCGAACTCGAGGTCGGCGTGATGCATCCGGTGCAGTTTCCAGAGGGCCGGGACGGCGTGGAACAGCACGTGCTGCAGGTAGATGACGAGGTCGAGGAGAACCACCGAGGCGATCACGGCCAGCGCGTCCGGCACCTGCCAGATGTTGAACACTCCGAAGCCTTTGGCCTCCGCCAGCAGCGCCAGACCGACAGCCGTCGTCGGAAACAGGATGCGCACGATCGCGGTGTCGAGGATCACGACGCCGATGTTGCTCGGCCACCGTGTGCCACGCCCGATCGTCTGCTTGCGGCGCGGCGCGAGCAACTCCCACAGCGCCATGACGGTGAAGATCGAGGCGAACGCCGCCAGCCGGACATACGGCTCGTTGCTCAAAAGGATGTCGCTCAAGGGTACCTCCTGTATGTGGTCGGCGAACGGGCTGGCTGCCCTGCTCGTGCAACGACGACCTTGGACGTGCGTCCCAATCCGCGCGTCTCCCCCTACCCCCGGCCGACGCCGCGATAGGTGAAGCCGGCCGCTTTGGCCACCGCCGGGTCGAAGATGTTGCGCAGGTCGACGATGACGTCGCCAGTCATTTTCGCTTTCGCCTTTTTGAGGTCCAGCGCCCGGAACTCGTTCCATTCCGTCAGCACGACGAGGCCGTCCACGCCCTCCAGGGCCTCCAGCGTGCCCTTGCACCAGATCACGCCGGGCAGCAGCGGCTCGCCATGCTTCTTGCCCTGCGGATCGTAGGCGCGGATCGTCGCTCCCTTTTCCTGCAACAGCGGCACGATGACTAGGCTCGGCGCATCGCGCATGTCGTCGGTATTCGGTTTGAACGTCACGCCTAGCACGGCAATCGTCTTGTCTCGGACCGAGCCGCCCATGGCCGCCGCGATACGCCCCGCCATGGCGAGCTTGCGCTCGTCGTTGACCGTCTGCACCTGCTCGATCAGCGACACCGGGGACTTGTGCTCCCGCGCGGTCCGCACGATGGCCGAAACGTCCTTGGGAAAGCACGAACCGCCGTAGCCGGGTCCGGGATGCAGGAACTTGTCGCCGATGCGCCGGTCCTTTCCGATGGCGGACGCCACCTCCTGCACGTTGGCGCCGACTTCCTCGCACAGGTCCGCGATCTCGTTGATGAAGCTGATTTTGAGCGCCAGGAAAGCGTTGGCCGCGTATTTCGCCAGTTCCGCCGATTCGCGCGACACGAACATGACCGGCGCATTCCTGAGCGACAACGGCTTGTACAGCCGCTCCATCACCTCACGAGCGCGCGGATCGTCGAGGCCGACCAGCACCCGGTCGGGATGGGTGAAATCCTGGATCGCCGAGCCCTCGCGCAGGAATTCCGGATTGGAAGCGACCGCATAATCGCCATCCGGCCGGACCTGCCGCAGCCGCCGCTCGATCTCCCGGCTGGTCCCCACCGGAACCGTCGATTTGGTGGTGATGACCGTAAAGCCCGAAAGGTGCGGGGCCAGTTCCTCCACCGCCGTATAGACATAGGAGAGGTCGGCATGCCCGTCGCCGCGCCGCATCGGGGTGCCGACGGCGAGAAACACGATGTCGGCCTCCGCGACCGCCGGGCCGAGGTCGGAGGTGAAGGAAAGCCGCCCCGCCTCCATGTTGCGCACCATCAGATCGTCGAGCCCCGGCTCGTAGATCGGCGACACGCCCTCCTTCATCTGGGCTAGCCGCGCCTCGTCCTTGTCCACGCACGTGACATGCCAGCCGAACTCCGAGAAGCAGGCCGCCGAGACGAGACCGACATAGCCGGCGCCAATGATGCAGATCTTCACGAGCGGGTTCCCCCAGGGCTGGATCGATTTTGCCGTACGGATAAGGCGGGTCGCTTATCGCAGACCCCGGGACAGAGGTGTCGGTTGTCGCGACGCATCCTCACCGAACAAGGCAGGCCCGTCTAACGCATTGGGCGCCAATGAGGCAATCGCAACATTCTGGTGTGTCCCAACCTCGATCCGGGTTAGCGGACCTGTCGCGGCCGAATACGGGCAAGTCCATGTTCAAGCGAGGGAAACGACTTTTTCTCGCCAACACCCCGTGCACCTTAGTACACTTGACCTGCGACCGCGCGTCGCGCGAAGTCATGCCAAGCTCCGACAACCAGGCCAACTGGGGGAGCAAAGAGGAGGTCCTGAATGCTCAAGGCTCTGGTCATCGACGCGGGTAAGTGTACCGGTTGTAAGCAGTGCGAGATGGCGTGCTCCTACGAGAACGAGGGGGAGTTCAACGTCGCCAAGTCGCGCATCCGCGTCTTCGATTTCCATACCGAGGCGCGCTTCGTGCCTTACACCTGCACCCAGTGCGCCGAGGCTTGGTGCCAGCACGCCTGCCCAGTCAACGCCATCACGACCGACAGCATGGGCGTGAAGGTGGTGCACGAGAACCTGTGCGTGGGCTGCAAGGTGTGCACGATCGCCTGCCCATTCGGCACGGTGAATTACAACGCCTCGACGGGCAAGGTCATCAAGTGCGACCTCTGCCAGGGCAAGCCCGCCTGCGCTGACGCCTGCCCGACGGGTTCCATCACCTTCCAGGACACCGAGCAGACCGGCTTCGACAAGATGAAACTGTGGGCGCAACAGGCTGCAGCCGCCGCCACCCACGAGGGCCCCAACACGCCCGTCGCTCGCCACTGACGTCCATCCGCCGCCCCGGTCCCGCCACCTGAATAAGGGTGCGCGGCGGCCCGAGGGCGCGACAGCCATTCGAGGAGACACCCATGGGTTGGACCCGCAAGATCCTCCGCATCGACTTGACGACCGGCTCCATCAAGTCCGAGCCTCTGCGCATGGACTGGGCCGAGCAGTACCTGGGCCAGCGCGGCCTCGCCTCCAAGTACCTGGTCGAGGAGATCGATCCCAAGACCGATCCGCTCGGACCCGGCAACAAGATGATCATGGCGACCGGCCCGCTGACCGGCACCTGCGCCTCGACGGGTGGGCGCTACTCGGTCGTCACCAAGGGCGCGCTGACCAACGCCATCGCCTGCTCCAACTCCGGCGGCTACTTCGGTGCCGAGCTGAAATTCGCCGGCTGGGACATGGTGATCCTGGAGGGCAAGTCGCCGAAGCCCGTCTACCTGACCATCTTCGACGACGCGGTGGAACTGCATGACGCCTCCGCCGTCTGGGGCACGTCCGTCTGGCACACCGACGAATATATCAAGTCCAAGCACCAGGATCCGATGATCCACGTCGCCGCCATTGGCGTGGCCGGCGAGCATCAGGTCCTGTACGCCTGCATCGTCAACGACCTGCACCGGGCCGCCGGCCGCTCCGGCGTCGGCGCCGTGATGGGGTCCAAGAACCTGAAGGCCGTCGCCGTGCGCGGCACCAGGGGCGTCAAGGTCAAGGACGGCATGCGCTTCCTGAAGGCGACCAGCGAGGCCAAGAAGGTGCTGGCAGCCAACGCCGTCACGGGTGCTGGCCTGCCGACGTACGGCACGCAGGTGCTGATGAACGTCATCAACGAGGCCGGCGCCATGCCGACCCGCAACCACCGCGATGTCCAGTTCGAAGGCGCCCACGCGATCTCGGCCGAAGCGATGGCGACCCCGCGCAAGTCCGACGGCAAGAAGAACCTCTTGACCAACGTGGCCTGCTTCGGCTGCACGATTGCGTGCGGCCGCATCTCCAAGATCGACGAGAAGCACTTTACGATCCAGAACAAGCCGCAGTACTGGCATGCCTCCGGCGGGCTGGAGTACGAAGCCGCCTGGGCGCTCGGCTCCAACACCGGCGTGGACGACCTGGAAGCCCTGACCTACGTCAACTTCATCTGTAACGAGCAGGGCCTCGACCCGATCTCGTTCGGCGCGACCGTCTCGGCCGCCATGGAGTTGTACGAACTGGGCCTGCTGACCAACCTCGACACCGGCGGCATCGACCTCAAGTTCGGCTCGGCCGAGGCGCTGGTGAAATGCGTCGAGTTGACCGGCAAGGCCGAAGGCTTCGGCAAGCTGTTGGGCCTCGGCTCCAAGCGCTTGTGCGACAAGTACGGTCGCGGCGATCTCTCGATGTCGGTCAAGAGCCAGGAGTTCCCGGCCTACGACTCGCGCGGCATCCAGGGCATCGGCCTCGCCTACGCGACGTCCAACCGCGGCGCATGCCACCTGCGCGGCTACACCATCGCGTCGGAAATCCTCGGGATCCCCGAAAAGACCGACCCGCTCGTCACCCAGGGCAAGCCCGGTCTGGTCAAAGCCTTCCAGGACGCGACCGCCGCCGTCGACTCTTCGGGGCTCTGCGTGTTCACGACTTTCGCCTGGACCCTCAACGACATCGCCCCTCAGGTCGATGCCGCCTGCGAAGGTACTTGGACGCCGGAGCGCATGCTGGAGTTGGGCGAGCGCATCTGGAACATGGAGCGAATCTTCAACAACCGCGCCGGCATGACGGCCGCCGACGACAGCCTGCCGCCACGCCTCCTCAAGGAAGCCGCCAAGACGGGTCCGGCAGCCGGCCTCGTCAACGGCCTGGAGACGATGCTGCCAGAGTACTATCAGCTGCGCGGCTGGACGGCCGACGGCCAGCCCACGAACGAGACGATGAGCCGTCTCGCGCTCTGAGAAGATGGGGCCAGGGCTCAGTCCCCTGGCCTCGCCATCTTCTGGGACCTCGGATTTCCTTTTGCCCGACTATGCTGGCTCCCCGAGAGGTAGAGACTCATGAACTACGTCATCCTGGGCGCCGGCCCTGCCGGTGTCACCGCCGCCGAGACACTGCGCGGCCTCGACAGCACCGCTTCGATCACGCTGATCGGCGGCGAGCCCGAGCCGCAGCCTTACTCGCGTATGGCCATCCCCTATTACATCTACGGCAAGGTCGACGAGACCGGCACCTACCTGCGCCAGCAGCCCGGCCACTACGATCGCCTCGGCATCCGCTACGTAACGGGCCGCTGCGGCGGCATCGACAGCAAGGGCAAGTCTCTCCACCTGTCGGGCGGCGAGACGCTAGCCTACGACAAGCTGTTGATCGCGACAGGCGCCTCGCCCATCATCCCGCCCATGCGCGGTTCGCATCTGCCCGGCGTCCACACCTGCTGGACCCTGCAGGATGCCCGCGAGATCCTGAAGATCGCCGACAAGGGTGCCCCCGTGGTTCTCGTCGGTGCCGGCTTCATCGGCTCGATCATTCTGGAGGCGCTCTACCTGCGCGGCTGCGACATCACCGTGGTGGAACTCGCTCCCCGCATGGTCGCCCGCATGATGGATGAGACCGCCGGCGGCATGCTGGGACGCTGGTGCGAGACGAAAGGCGTCAAGGTCTTCACCAACACCCGCGTCATGGGCCTCGCCGAAGGCACCGACGGCCATCGCCTCGCCGTCAGCCTGTCCAACGGCAAGACCATTCCCGCGAGCCTTGCCGTCCTCGCCGTCGGCGTGCGCTCCAACACGGGCTTCCTCGTCGGCTCCGGCGTCAAGACCAAGACCGGCATCGTCGTGGACGATTATCTGGAGACGTCGGCCCCCGGTATCTATGCGGCCGGCGACTGCTGCGAGGGCCTGGACCTGTCGACCGGCAAGCCGGAGATGCTGGCCATCCAGCCGGTTGCGGTCGAGCATGGCCGCATTGCCGCCCTCAACATGGCCGGCCGCGCCCATAACCATCGCGGCTCCCTCAACATGAACGTGCTCGACACGATGGGGCTCATCTCGTCGTCCTTCGGCCTTTGGCAGGGCGCCCAGGTCGGCTACACCGGCAAGGTCGTCGACGAGGACAAGTTCAAGTACCTGAAGCTCGAGTTCGAGGGCGATCGCCTCGTCGGCGCTCAATGCGTCGGGCTCACCGACCACGTCGGCATGCTGCGCGGCCTGATCCAATCCGGCTTCCGGCTGGGCGAGTGGCGCGACAAACTACTGGCCGCCCCCGAGCGCCTGCGCGAGGCCTATGTGGCTGTCGCCCAAAGTGCCCCGACCGGCGGTCCGAGCGGCCCTCACGTCAACACGCCAAGGCACTGAGCGGCGCGACCCTTCTGCGCTGCCCCGCCCGGTTGCTTCATTCCGCCCACACCGATCCCGCGCAGATCATGCGCGGGATTTTTCTCGAGCTATTCCCGAAGAAGTGGAGACGCGCCCCACGCGCCGTTGTACGATAGTACAAGGTTGGCTTGTACCTGCCGGACGTTTCGCACAGCCGCAGCAGCGCAGAGCGCTTTGAGCTGGGCCGGGGAAGAACTCGGAACAGTTCGCACAAGGGCCGCCAAACCCGGCACTATCGAGCCACCAAAAATGATGCGCGCCAACATCAAGGCACGCACATCCGCACCATTGGGGAGGTCGCACGACATGGCATCACCGGGAGCCGTCAAAAGCTCTTGCGGCATCAGGATCGCCACCAGCGATTGCCGTGACACGGCTGAGGCGACTGCCGAGATCGTCGGCCAACTCGCCGGTCAAAGCTGGCAACACGTCCTGCTGCATTTCTCTCCCCACCACGACGGCCCGCGCCTTGCCACGCTGATTTCCGAGGCACTACCCGGCACCACCGTCACCGGCTGTACGACCTCGGGCGAAATTTCTCCCGACGGCATGCATCAGGGCGGAATGCAGGCCATCGCCTTCCCGCACGAAGGCTTCCGCATCCGCTCCGAGGTGATCGAGGACATCGACCATTTCGGCGTCGAACGAGCGACCAACGTCGTCCGCAAGATGCGCCAGGACATCGCCATCGGCCATGCCGGCTCCATGCGCGATCGCGTGTTCGCCCTGCTGATGATCGATGGCGTGTCCAACTACGAGGAGATGCTGGTCGCGGCCATCAGCTGGGCCATGGGCGACCTGCAGATGATCGGCGGCTCGGCCGGCGACAACCTGGCCTTCAAGCGGACCTCTCTGATCTACAATGGCCGCTGCCTGACCAACGCCGCGATCCTGACCATGATCGACACGGCCTATCCCTTCCGCGCCTTCAAGACCAACAACTTCTCGCCGACCGAGACCAAGTTGGTGGTCACCGCCGCCGACACAGAGAACCGCATTGTCCACGAGTTGAACGCCGAGGTCGCCGCCCACGAGTACGCGCGCTCCATCGGCCTCCTGCCAGAAGACCTCGGCCCCTTCAGCTTTGCGTCCTATCCCCTCGTGGTGAAGGTCGGCGACGAGTATTACTGCCGCTCCATCCGCAATATGAATCCCGACGGCAGCCTCACCTTCTTCTGTGCCATCGACGAAGGGCTCGTCTTCACCGTCGCCTCTGCCCACGATATGCTGGAAGCGACGGAAGCCACGCTCCGCGATCTCGACGACACGCTGGGAGGGCTCGATCTCGTGTTCGGCTTCGATTGCGTACTGCGGCGCCTCGATGCCGAGAACCGTCAGATCCGCCACCAGATGGAGGATCTCTACCGCCGCTACCGCGTTGTCGGCTTCCACACCTACGGCGAGCAGTACAATGCCATGCATCTGAACCAGACCTTGACCGGCATCGCCTTCGGCCGCATCCGCGCCGCAGAATGAGCGAGCGGGACTGGCGAGGACCGGCATGAGCACCCCCCTTACGAACGAAATGGACGAGCACGACCTGCGCCGTCAGGTCGACAAGCTCTCCCGCATCAATGCTTCCCTGATGGGGCGGGTCGAGCGCTCGCTGGCCCAGCAGGGCAATGCCTATTCCCTCTTCCATGCTGCCATCGGCCTCGAGCATCAGGTCCGCATCCGCACCGAGGAACTGAAGACGGCTCTCGTCGATCTCGAAAAGACCAACGAGGACCTGTGCCGCGCGCGCGATCTTTCCGAGCGCGCCAGCCGCTTCAAGACACGCTTCTTTACCGCCGTCGGACACGACCTGCTGCAGCCCCTGCACGCCGCCCGCCTGACCTTGTCTGCCTTGGAGGAAAGCCGCGACACCAGCGAGCAGAAGCGGCTCATCGGCCAGATCGACCACGCGCTGCTGTCGATCGAGGAATTGATGAAATCGATCCTCGACCTGTCGAAGCTGGAAGCCGGCGTCATGCAGCCCTCGTTCCAGGCGATCGATCTCGGCAGTCTGTTCATGTCCCTCGCCCTCGACTTGGCACCCATCGCCCAGAGCAAGGGACTGACGCTGGTCGCCAGACCCACGACGCTCGCGGTCCGGTCCGACCCCCTGATGCTGCGCCGCATGTTGCAGAACCTGCTGGCCAACGCCGTCCGCTACTCGGAACACGGCGGTATCCGGCTCACCGCCCGCCGCCGGGGCGAGCGGGTCCGCATCGAGGTCTGGGACACCGGCCCCGGCATCCACGCCTCCGAGCGCGAGCGCATCTTCGAGGAGTTCCAGCGCGGCACCACCTCCGAGCGCGGTGGCGGCGGCTTCGGTCTGGGCCTGTCCATCGTCCAGCGCATGGCCCAGGCTCTCGATCACGAGGTCGGGCTATGCTCGCGGATCGGCCACGGCACCCGTTTCCACATCCTCGCCCCCGAGACCGCTCCCGTGGCCGACCACCCCGCGGCCGGCCGGGAGCACCCCAGCGACGCCAAGAAGCCCTACGGCTTCGGCCTCATCACCGCCGTCGTCCTCGACAACGACGCCCCCGTGCGCGAGGCGATGGCCACGCTGCTCGACAAATGGAGTTGCGTGCCGCTGAGAGCCGCAACGCTGGCCGACATCGACGCCATCGTGGCCGCCGACAAAATCCGCCCCGATATCATCCTGGCCGACTACCACCTGGACGATAACGAGAACGGCATCGAGGCAATCCTGCGCCTGCGCCGTGCCTTCGGCGACGAGTTGCCGGCCATCGTCGTCACCGCCGACCACT
>JBGSQO010000060.1:0-1627 GCA_041738055.1 Filomicrobium sp. | reverse complement strand
GCCGATCTGCTCCGGCGGACCATTCTGGATGCGGTGTCCGGCGAGGCCGTGCTCGATCCGCGAATGCTTCAGGAAGCCCTGTCGGCGCGGGGTTTCGACCCGCTGGTGTCGCGGGTGCGGGCGGCGATCACCCATAACTCGGACTGGCCGGCCCGTCCGGGGGCCGGTGAATCGGACGTTGCGCAATGGTGGGCGCACATCGTTACCTTGCATCACAAGGCGCGCACGCTAAATAGGGAGCTTAAGGACGCAGAGCGCGCGCTCGGGGACGATCCGAGCGAAGCCAATCTGGCCTGGATCCGGGACGTTCAGAACAGGCTCGCGGCGCTCGAGGGAACCGAGGCGCTGATCGAGGGTTTTGGGGCCTCGTCCGGCCGGCCGGTGCGCGGCATGTGAGGGTTGGGCCCCGTTTTGCGGGGCTTTTTTGGCGAATGGGCTTTTGGTTGAAGGGCCAAGGGGTTACGGGGTTAATCCCGACTTAACGGGCGCCCGCGAGAGTGGGTGTGGTGATTCGGCCACCCGGCAAGGCAGGACTCGCGGTAAGATGCGATTTCACGCCATAGGGTAGGGGTGGACGAAACGGCGGGGGACGCCCGCCGCAGGAGAGAGAACTTCATGGCGAGCAAGAGCGCGGCCAGCAAAAGCGCTGGCAAGACGGCGGCCAAGGTCAAGAATTCGATCAAGAATACGGTCAAGTCGCTGTTTCGGGGCGCTACCGGCAGATCCGCGTCCAAGCCGGAGCCGAAGGCCAAGGAAACGGTAAAGGCGCCGGTCAAGGAACCGGTCAAGGCGGCCCCCAAGGCCGCCGCCAAAGAGGCTCCCGCGAAGGAGGCCTCCGCGAAAGAGACCGCGAAATCCGCTGCCGCTTCGAAATCTGCTCCTGCTCCGAAAGTGCCTCCCATGCGTCAAGAAGTGTCCCGTACCGCTGCCCTGAAAGCCGGCGCCAAGGCCGTCTCCGAGAAGGAGGCCGTGAAAGCCAAGGTTGCCGCCAAGGAAGAGGACAAGGACACCGAGGTCACGCCCGATACCCCGCTGCCGCTGCTCGATCTCTCCGACGCCGCCGTCAAGAAGATGATCAAGCAGGCGAAGAAGCGCGGCTACATCACCTATGAGCAGCTCAATGCCGTGATGCCCTCGGAGGAGGTCACCTCCGAGCAGATCGAGGACACGCTGTCGATGCTGTCCGAGATGGGCATCAACGTGATCGAGCAGGACGAGGCCGACGCCGACGCCGAGAAGGAAGACGACGACGACGACGAGGGCGGCGAGCTGGTCGAGGTCACCTCCAAGCCGCTGATCGTCAAGTCCGACAAGGAGCCGTCCGAGCGCACCGACGATCCCGTCCGCATGTATCTGCGGGAAATGGGCTCGGTCGAACTGTTGTCGCGCGAGGGCGAAATCGCCATCGCCAAGCGCATCGAGGCCGGCCGCGAGGCGATGATCGCAGGCCTGTGCGAAAGCCCGCTGACCTTCCAGGCGATCATCATCTGGCGCGACGAACTCAACGAGGGCAAGGTCTTCCTGCGCGACATCATCGATCTGGAAGCGACCTATGCCGGCCCCGACGCCAAGCTGCCGGCGCCGGTCGGTCCCGATGGCAAGCCGCTGCCGGGCGTGCCCGGCGCCG
>JBGSQO010000022.1:0-3573 GCA_041738055.1 Filomicrobium sp. | reverse complement strand
CACCACTTGCGCCGAGCCGAGGATGTGGCCCGCGGGCTCCAGCCTGATATCGACCTCTCCGATGTGCCGCCGCTCGCCGAGTGCCAAGGCGTCGAACGAGCCCGCCGAGCCGGGCCCGTAGCGCACCTTCATGATCGCGATGGTCTCGGAGGTCGCGAGCACGGCGCCATGGCCGGAGCGGGCGTGGTCGGAGTGGCCATGCGTGATCACGGCGCGATGAACCGGCAGGTGCGGATCGATATAGAAATCGCCGGCCGCGCAGTAGAGGCCGGCCGGCAGCGGATGCAACCAGCGCGCGATGGCGTGGGCGGAGGCGGGCGGGCTCGGTGGGGGCGATCGGTCGGTCATGGCTGACCTTAACGCATCTCCCGGGGCGGCGGTTCTCCGGCGGTTCTGAGGCCGCGTTGGAGCGGAGGCCGTCGTTCGCTCACGCGTGGACGCTCAGGCGATGATGTCGGGGGTGAGCTTGTCCTCGATCGCCTGGATGCGATCCTTGATGGCGAGCTTCTTCTTCTTCAGCCGCTTGATCAGCAACTGGTCGGCACCAGCGCCATCGGCCTCGAGCCCGACGATCTCCTCGTCGATCTCGCGATGCTCCTGCCTGAGACCGACGAGCTCCTCGCGGAGCTCCATCTCGCGTTCCCGCATATGCGCCGATTCCTGTCGTCAGGACGTGGCTGGATGACCAATGCACCGAGGCCTGCCGTTTGCCCTCCCCGGCAGGCTCGTCGTCAAGGCACAAATGGGCGGGCAGCGCGAACCCGCCTGCCAACCCATCCATTGCTCGCCTGCAATATTGTCGTCTTCGCGAATTTGCGCAAGGGCTTAAACGGGTTGGCCCGCTCGGACCATGGCCGGGAGCGGTTTTGCAGATCAGTCATAATATGTGATGCCGATCGTCAAAAACGATTAACAGCCTCGCCTTCCCCGCATAGACAAGCGCTGGCGGGTCTGTCACGATACTGTCGTTGTCAATCTCGAACGGAGGTCGAAGCATGTCGATCGAAGGTCACTTGAGCGAGCTTACTGAGAAGCATCGTACCCTTGACCAGCGCATCGCCGAGGAAATGGCCCGGCCAGGCTCGGACGATCACAAGATTCGACGACTGAAGCAGGAAAAGCTCAAACTCAAAGAGGCCATGGAGCGGATCCGAAGCGCCACGCGACACTGACCCAGCGACACTGACTTTAGCAGTATTGGCATTTGATCCGGCCGCCTCCTCGCAAGATCAGGCGGCCGCAGTCTTTTCGGGGGCCACTGAGCCACCGGTTGCCCACCTCCCCAGACGGGTTGGCCCGCGGTGTGGCTCACCAGCGCTTGCGCCCGCACGCTGAAGCGTGATCCTCGCTCCATCAGAGGCAGCGATTCGCGCTTGAGACGGACCTCATGCCAGCCCCAAACCCGAGCCGCCAGCGTGCCGCGCGCACACGCCTATCAGGCCTGTTCGCCAATCCCGAGGGCGTTTACGTCATCCATTATGCTTGCCAGAGCTTCGCCGGCGAGGGCGAGCACGCCTCCCCGCGGGTGACGGCCGTTGCTGCGCGCAACCTCGGCTCGGGCGATACGACGCTGTTCTCCATCCACGCCGAGGCCGAGTTGCGCCATCTGGCGCCCGTGCAGGTGCTGTCCCGGCTCGACGAGCTGGAGCGCGGCATGCTCGGCAAACTGTTCTCATTCCTGGCGCTCAATCGCCACATGCGCTTCGTGCACTGGAACATGCGCGATCAGATGTACGGCTTCCAGGCCATCGAGCATCGCGGCGCGGTGCTGGGACTTGCCCCGTTCGCGGTCCCCGAGGCCCAGAAGCTCGATCTCGCGCGCCTGCTCGTCGACATCTATGGCACGGGCTACGTCGAGCGGCCCTACCAGCAGCAGCTGGCCGCCCGCAACAGTCTCAACCTGGAGGGATACCTGCCGGGCGACCTCGAGGCGGAGGCGTTTGAGCGGGGTGACTATCAGCTCGTCCAACGCTCGGTGCTGGCCAAGGTGCGGCTGCTGTTCGACATCCTGCATCTGGCCCACGACCGCACCTTGAAGACGCGAGCGGGCTTCTGGACGCTCAACACCGGCCGTGTCCGCGAGGCCGCCGAGCTGTTCGAGGATAATCCGGTCAAGGCGTTCTCCGGCGTGCTGGTCGCCGGCCTCAGCGTCGGCTTTTTCATCGTCACGCGGATCTGGTGAAGCCGGTCGGCTTGTCGGCGCTACCGCTCCAGGTCGTCGAGCTTGAGCTTGGCATCCGACTGGATGAAGCGCTTGGCGAGGCCCTGGCGCTGCGAGGCACTGAGCCCTTTGGCGCGGTCGAGCCAGTCGGCCGTCGAGAACGACTTCAGGATCTCGAACATCCAGCGGCGGCCCTTGGGCGCGCTCTTCAGGCAGGCATTGAACAGCGTCTGCAGATTGTAATAGCGCAGCGCGCTGAACGCGACGGCCGGCACGTCCGCCCCGATGACGCCGCCGAGCCGCGCCCGCCGGTCGGCGACGATCTCCTCGATATGCCGGGCCTGCTCGGAGGACGGCATGTTGATCGCCTCGTTCCACGCGATCGGCTCGACGAGGTCGACCTGGTTGATGCCGATGACGAGGTTCGGCAGCACGTCGCTCAGCTGGTCGAGATACTGCTGGTCCAAGGCCAGCGCGCGGTTGCGGGCGGCCACCACCCACAGCGCGATGTCGGCGCGCGGCAGTTGCTCGCGGTAGCTTTTCAGATAGCCGGGATCGCGCTCCAGGTCCTCGCCGAGGCCCGGCGCATCGATCACTTTCAGCGCGCACGTGACCGGCTGGCCCTCGACGCGGTCGCTGACGATTTTGAACGTGTCGGGGCGGAACTTCACCGTGCCGCGCGTCGTCGCCGATATCTTCTTGGAGGTGCCGAACATGGCGTTGATGACGGAGGATTTTCCGACGCCGGACAGCCCGATGACGGCGAGAGTCGGCGGGGCCTTGCGGAACTCGTCCTCGATGGCGCCGACGACTGTCGTCAGCGCCTCGCGCGAGGGGCCGCTCATAAGCCGAGGAGCCGCTTGAGGACCTCCAGTATGGCCGGTCCGATCTGCGCGAGATTCTCCGGGATCGCCATCTGGCGCAGCGCCGGGTGAGTCGCAACCCACAATTCCAAGCTCTCCAGCGAGCTGAGGGTTGCTTCCTGCGCCTCCTTCTCCTCGGCCTGCAGGTGCTCGACCAGCCGGTCGAGATCCTCGCCGGAAATGCCATCCTCGGTGTGCGGGTGGTTGTCGTCGGGGTCTTGCATCGGGACCTCTGCTACGCGGCTACTGGCAGGCAGACGGTCCTTTGCTAGCATGGAGGGCCGAGCCGGACCAGCCGGGGCGGATCAGCGGCGACCATCAATCCGCGTGCGCGCGACGCTCCGGCAACGCAACGATTGGGGCTCGGTCGATCTTTCCGTCGGCGACGGGTAGCGGACGCGGGGCAAAGCGGGTAGCGATACGGTCGAGGCGGTCCTGACTTTCGGCTAGGCGCCGGGCATCGAGGCGACCGTCTCTTTCGGCCAGAACGAGGGCGTGCAGCATTTCGAGGATGTGCCGGCCCATGTGCTCGACCAGCAGCAGGTCGGC
>JBGSQO010000012.1:0-1868 GCA_041738055.1 Filomicrobium sp. | reverse complement strand
GCGCGGCCCCCGACGGCGCGGCTTAACGCGACCTCGAGGAGCTTGGCCGAAAGCTTCGAGAATTTGTCCGACAATCGCGGGGAATTTGCAGCGAATTGGGTTTTCGCCGTTCAGCTCGATCAAAGGCGGATCAGGTACAGTCTGTTCCATCATCCAACGCAAGCCGGGCTCATGGCGAGCCGGCGGGAACAGGGGAAGCGTGCCGTGGCTTCGGGATTCGTCTATTTGAGAGCGCTGCGCGTCGGTTCGATCGGGATCGCTGGTCCGGTGAACATCGGCGCGCCGGCTGCGTGGGCGCAGATGTGTGCGTGGCTCGACGCCCGCGGTGTCCGCCACGAGGTCAAGGTCGGTTATGGGCTGTGCTGGCACGATGTCGGCGGTCATGCGGGGCCGGTTCGCTACGAGGCGTCGATCGAACTGCCGGCCAGCATCGGCGAGCACGAGGCGCGCGAATTGACCTTCCAGAAGCTGCCCGGCGGTGCGTATGCCCGCGAACGGTTCACCGGCGGTCTCGACGGCATGGCTGCAACATTGGCCAGCATGAAGTCGGACTGCCTCGCTCAGCGTGGACCGGTCTGCGATCCGCACCGGCCGGTCATCACCGCCTTCCTCGACACGACACGGCTCGGGCATACCGACAATCTGCGGGTCGACATTCTCGTACCGGTTGCCGCCGCCCACGTCGGCCGCTCGGCGGCGTGAAAGGGAATTCCCTTTTCGCCTTCCGACACTCGTTCCGAGAGCCGGCCGGAAGGCGGGGGAACGTTGATGACGACAGGCGCGCGGACGTTCGGATAAGCTGCGGTCGACCATGCAGCCAGAAGGACGCCCGCCATGCCGAAAATCGACGAGACCCGCCCGTTCCTGCCTGTCCGCATCGCCGTGCTGACGATGTCGGACACGCGCACGTTGCAGGAGGACAAGTCGGGCAACCTGCTGGCCGACATGATCGCTGCGGCCGGACATGTGGTTGCCGATCGGGCGCTCGTGGCTGACGACATCGCTGCCATCCGCGCCAAGGTCTCCGGCTGGATCGCCGATCCGGGGATCGACGTGGTCATCACGACCGGCGGCACCGGCTTCACCGGCCGCGACGTCACGCCGGAAGCGATCCGCCCGCTGTTCGAGAAGGAGATCGAGGGCTTCTCGGTGGTCTTTCACATGCTGTGCTACCAGAAGATCGAGACCTCGACGATCCAGTCGCGGGCGTGCGCCGGGCTCGCCAAGGGAACCTACATCTTCTGCCTGCCGGGCTCGCCGGGGGCCTGCCGCGACGGCTGGGATGGCATCCTCAAGTGGCAGCTCGATAACCGGCATCGGCCGTGCAACTTCGTCGAGATCATGCCGCGGCTGGAGGAGCATCGGAAGCCCGGCTGATTTGGCCGGGTGGCGGTCCGCACGTCGGTCGGCCCGCTGCCGGAGACCACGCCACGTGCGCACGGCGTCCTGCGGCCGCTACAAGCCCGAGCGCAATCGCACAATCTCCGTCAACTCGCGGTTCGAGGCGGCCATATCGAACAGGGCGCGGGCGAGTTGGCCGACTAGTAGGGCGGCGAACGCAGAACCCAGCGCTCCGGCCGCGATCAGGAACCCGTAGGGAAGGCCCATCGTCGTGTCCGGCGCGGTCAGAAAGCGCGCGGTGCCGGCAAATGTCGCCGCTGTCAGCGCCAGCGCCAGCAGAATGCCCAGCCAGCCGAGGAGGGTGAGCAATGCGGCGACGAGCCGGCCGGTGCGATAGCTCGGAATCGCGGATGCGATGATCTCGTCGATCTCCTCGGCGGCGTCCGGCCGGACCAAGCGCGGTAGCGGGGTCCGATCGTCGTCGTCGTGGGACAAATGGGCGGGAGGCAAGCCGGCAGCCGTTGGCC
>JBGSQO010000008.1:0-1693 GCA_041738055.1 Filomicrobium sp. | reverse complement strand
ACCGATGCGGGGCGATCGAGGGGCCGCACAGCCTCGGCAGGCTTTGCCTTGGGCTTGATCTTGCTCGCCTCGATGATCATGCGCAGCGGGTTGTTCGCCTCGCGCTCCACGCGCGCACCCCGGTCCTGCGCCGTTGCGAGCGGCGTGACCAGGATCAACAAGAGCAGCGGAATTCGGCGGTGCGGCATGGGCGGGTCGAGAATTCTGGCAGTCTGCGCCGTATCGGTGGGCCTGCACGGCGGCGGGGAAAACCTCATGCCGTGACACAGTCCACACCCCTAGGATGGCGCAGGCCATCGACACGAGGAGAACCCATGAGCACGCCCACCAAGTTCCTGCTCGACGAAAGCAGGATGCCCACGCACTGGTACAACATCGCCGCCGACCTGCCGACGCCAGCGCCAGCGGTGCTGCACCCCGGCACGATGCAGCCGGTCGGGCCTGACGACCTGGCACCGCTGTTCCCGATGGAGCTGATACTGCAGGAGGTCAGCACCGAACGCGAGATCGCGATTCCGGAGCCGGTGCGCGAGGTGTTCCAACTGTGGCGCCCGTCGCCGCTGGTTCGCGCCCATCGCCTCGAGAAGGCGCTCGGCACGCCGGCGAAGATCTACTACAAGTACGAGGGCGTCTCGCCCGCCGGCTCGCACAAGCCGAATACCGCCGTGCCGCAGGCCTGGTACAACGCCCAGGCCGGCATCAAGAAGATCGCCACCGAGACGGGCGCCGGGCAATGGGGCTCGTCGCTGGCCTTTGCCGGCGCGCTGTTCGGCATCGACGTCACCGTGTTCCAGGTGCGCGTGTCCTACGACCAGAAGCCCTACCGCCGCGCGCTGATGGAGACCTACGGCGCACGCTGCATCGCCAGCCCGTCGAACGAGACGAACTCCGGCCGCGCCATCCTCGCGCAGAACCCGAACCACCCGGGCTCGCTGGGCATCGCGATCTCCGAAGCGGTGGAAGTCGCGGCCACCAACGACGACACCAAGTACGCGCTCGGCTCGGTGCTCAACCACGTGCTGATGCACCAGACCATCATCGGCCAGGAGGCCATGCTGCAGCTCGAGATGGCCGGCGACGACCCCGACGTGGTGGTCGGCTGCACCGGTGGCGGCTCCAACTTCGCCGGCATCAGCTTCCCCTTCATCGGCCAGCAGCTGCGTGGCAAAGGCAAGACCAAGCAGCGCCGCATCGTCGCGGTGGAACCGGCGGCCTGCCCGTCGCTGACCCGCGGCAAGTACGCCTACGACTTCGGCGACACCGCCCACCTGACGCCGCTGACCAAGATGCACACGCTCGGCTCGACCTTCACGCCGCCGGGCTTCCATGCCGGCGGCCTGCGTTATCACGGCATGGCGCCGTTGGTGTCGCACCTGAAGGAGCTGAACCTGATCGAGGCCACCGCGTACCACCAGAACGCCTGCTTCGAGGCCGGCGTGCTGTTCGCGCGCAGTGAAGGCATCGTGCCGGCACCCGAGGCAAACCACGCCGTGAAGGGCGCGATCGAGGAGGCGCTGCGCTGCAAGCGCGAGGGCCGCTCGGAGGTGATCCTGTTCAACCTGTGCGGCCACGGCCACTTCGACATGTCGTCGTACAGCAACTTCATGGCCGGCAAGCTGGTCGACCAGCCCTACGACGAGGCCGAGCTGGCGATGGCGCTGGCGGGCCTGCCGTCGGTGCCGGCCTGATCGCT
>JBGSQO010000001.1:0-1538 GCA_041738055.1 Filomicrobium sp. | reverse complement strand
GCACCCGCCGGCCCGAAGGTGCACCCATGAGCGGCCGTGGCCGTCGCGTGAGGCGGAGCGGGGGATCCGGGGGTAGGGCCCGGCCTACCGCTTTCGCCGTTATCGCGCCCGGTCTCGGCCGTATGGCCGAGTTCCGCGCTGGTTTCGCTACCAGCTACTCTTCCCGGGCGTCCGCCGAGGGGGAGCTGCGACCATGACGTTTCCGGCCGTCTTCGATCTGTCCAGCCTCGACGGCAGCAACGGGTTCAGGGTCTTCGGATCCGATCCGCGGTACAGCCGCGCGGTGGCCGTGGCGATGGCGGGCGACATCAACGGAGATGGGATCGGTGACATCGTCTTCGGTGATCCGGTCGGGGGACTCTCTTCCTCGGGTGGGGCCTACTACGTCCTGTTCGGGTCCGAGCGGCCATTCGGCCCGATGGTCGATATTGCCGGGCTGGACGGAACCGACGGCTTCATCCGCACCATTGGCGGGCCGAACTACGCTCTGGGTTTTGCAGTCGCCGGGGCCGGGGACGTGGACGGCGACGGCATCGACGACATTGTCGCTGGGCTTTCGCTCAACCCTTTCGTGCCGCTCGGCTCGGCCACGATCCTCTACGGGTCGTCAGCCGGGTTCGAGCCGCTGGGCGAGATCGGCGATGCGCTGATCAGTGAGCCCTATACCTGGGGCACCAGAGCTGGATTCTACGTCGCCGGTGGGGGCGATCTCAACGGCGACGGCTTTGCCGACGTCATTATCGGGACGAGCTCCACGATTCCGGGTCCCACCAGCCCCGGATGGACCTACGTCGTCTTCGGCTCACCGGTCCGGCCGACAGAGCGCGTTGATCTCTCGACCTTGGATGGCGGCAACGGCTTTCGCGTCGTCGGCGCCCACCGGGACGTCGCGATGATCGGCGATCTCAACGCGGACGGCCTCGACGACCTGCTGATCGCCAGCGACAGCACTGGCCTGGAAGGTGGCGTGCTGGGGCGAAGCTACGTGATCTTCGGCCGGCGCGACGGCTTTCCGGCGTCACTGGACGTGGCTGACCTCAACGGCAGCAACGGCTTTTGGATCGAGGGATTCGGTGACCTTTACGGCTACGCGCGATCCGTGGCTGGTGCCGGCGACGTCAACGGCGACGGTATCGACGACCTGATCATTGGCGTGCCGTGGGGTGGCGGCATTCCCAACCATGGCCGAGCCTACGTGCTCTTCGGCCGAGCCGACGGTTTCGCTCCTGGCATCGACGTCCGCGATCTCGACGGTCGCGACGGGTTCCGCATCGAGGGTGCAGCCGCTGGTGACCGCACGGGCCACAAGGTCGCCGGCGCGGGGGACGTCAACGGCGACGGCGTCGACGACATCATCGTTGCTGCGAATGACCGGACCTACGTGGTCTACGGTAGATCCGAGGGCTTTCCCGCGGCGCTCGCGCTCGCCGATATCGACGGCACCAACGGCTTCGCCATCGACGTGCGGGCAATCGACGTCGCGGGCGGAGGTGACGTGAACGGCGACAGGCTCGCGGACATCGTCCTCACCGTCAGAT
>JBGSQO010000534.1:0-3260 GCA_041738055.1 Filomicrobium sp. | reverse complement strand
TTCGTCGGCGCCCGCGACGGCTCCGGCAGATGCAGGTGATGCGGCTCCAGGCTCGGCTTGCCCGGCCCGAAGCCGACGATGAGGTCCTTATCGCCGGCAACCGCGCGGGTGCACGTCGTCAGCGCCCGCTTGAACGGCTCGGCGGGGGACTCCTTGCGCTTTCCTGTCGGGGTGTTGGTCATGAGCCTTCGCCGGCCGGAGTGAAGAACAGCATTTGTCCGCTGGCGGTGAGGTAGACGAGCCCGGTATCGGCTTCGACGATTCGCCCGGACACTTCCGCCATTCGCCCGCGCGGCTTTGTCGAGTCGGTCAGCGACGTCATGGTCCATTCGAGCCGCGTCACGGCCCCTTCCGGCACCGCGCGGCGCAGCTCGAACGAGAACCCGAGCCCGACCGCCTGGCCGTCGCGCGAATAAGCATCCGCCAGCACCGAGACCAGTACGCCCGTCGAGTGGGCGGCGGCTGCGATGATCCGCCCGAAGCGGCTTTTCGCGGCCACCTCGGGGTCTAGATGCAGCGGGTTGGTATCGCCCGCGATCCGCGCATACTCGGCGATGTTCTCGCGCGTGAAGGTGTAGGGGCGGGCAACCGTTTGCCCGACGCCGACCTCACCACGCGCTGTTTCCTGCTGGTCCAAGACGGTTCACGCCATGAAAGGAGAGGTGTCGATCTCGATGCCGGGAGGATCATGTCGAATCGGACCGGAGGAGATGAGCCGGGTCAGGATCGTCCCGTCCCCCTGGCGCTGATGATGCACGAGCGGTCCCTCTGGGTAGACGATCAGATATTGCTGCACGCTGGGCACAGAGAAGTAGCCGGCCAGCTTGACGGTTTCATCCAGCCGTTCGGTCGATGGCGACGCGACCTCGACGAGAACGACGGGATCGAGGATGTTGAGGTCATCGGGTGGGGCTTCCGGGCCGCAATACACCATGGCGTCCGGCTCGTACCATTTGCTGGCGCTCACGTGGACGGCGACGCCGTCGGGTACCATCTGGTACCCCAAACCTGCCTTCGAGATACCCTCGTCCAGCGCTCGTTGCACCTTGTACTTCGTGCGGGCGTGCCAGAGCCGCTCCGGTGCCATGGCAAAGATGGCGCCATCGTGCAGTTCGTAGCGTCCCGGCCGGTTCTTGACCCACGCCAGGAAAGCATCGACATCGAGCCCAGTGGGCAGGCCGCTCTCGTATCGCTTGGCTACCGATCCCATGACTGCGAACTCCGACCTCAGGCCGACGACGACCGCGTCTGCTCCCCTCAGCTCAGCGCCACATTGGCTGAACTCTCCGGCAGTTCCTGGCCGAACGCGCGCTGGTAGAACTCGGCAACGACCGGGCGCTCCAGCTCGTCGCACTTGTTGAGGAAGGTCAGGCGGAATGCAAACCCGACATCGCCAAAGATATCGGCGTTCTCGGCCCAGGTGATCACTGTGCGCGGGCTCATCACGGTCGATAAGTCGCCGTTGATGAACGCCTGTCGCGTCAGATCGGCGACGCGGACCATGTTGGAGGCAGCCTTTCGCCGGGCGTCGGTCTTGGCCCACGACTTCACCTTCGACAGCACGATGCCGACCTCGTCGTCGTGCGGCAGATAGTTGAGTGTGACGACGATCGACCAACGGTCCATCTGGCCCTGGTTGATCTGCTGCGTGCCGTGATAGAGCCCGGAGGTATCGCCCAGGCCGATGGTGTTGGTCGTCGCAAACAGCCGGAACGCCTTGTGCGGCCGGATCACGCGGGACTGATCGAGCAGGGTCAGCCGACCGGAGGCTTCCAGCACGCGCTGGATCACGAACATCACGTCCGGGCGGCCGGCGTCGTACTCGTCGAAGACCAGCGCGGTGTTGGACTGCAGCGCATAGGGCAACATGCCCTCGCGGAATTCGGTGACTTGCTTGCCGGACACCTTGTCGACGACGATGGCGTCCTTACCGACTAGATCGATGCGGCTGACGTGGGCGTCGAGATTGACGCGGATGCACGGCCAGTTGAGGCGGGCGGCCACCTGCTCGATGTGGGTGGATTTACCGGTGCCGTGATAGCCCTGCACCATGACCCGGCGGTTGTGCTTGAAGCCGGCCAGCACCGCGAGGGTGACGTCCTTGTTGAACAGGTAGTCCGGATCGAGGTCCGGCACGTGCTCGTCGGGCTTGGAGTAGGCGGGCACCTCGAGATCGGTATCGATCCCGAACAGCTGCCGGACAGAGACCGACATATCGGGCAGCCCAGCCCCCCGCCCGGTGGCGGCTTCTCGCGCTTCAACGCCCATGGTCTCGATTTTTCCTCGCGCTTTACGGGATGGTTCGGCGCCTCTTGAACGGGCCGCGCGGCCGGTCCGATCGCTGGTCGACTTCACTCGGCTCGTCAAACCATCCCTGCCTGTTTCAGGTAGTTATAGGCTTGAATGATCTCGCGCAACTTGTCCTCAGAGCGCTTGTCGCCGCCATTGGCATCGGGATGGTGGGTCTTCACCAGAACCTTGAAGCGCGCCTTGATGTCGTCTTTCGAGGCGGTTGCCGGCAGGTTCAGGACGTCCAGCGACTTCTTTTCGAGGGGCTTCAGCTGCCGCCGCCGCTCCTTCGCCTCGGTGCGCGCCTGCTTGGCCCGCCAGGCGAAAAACTCGTGCGGGTCCTTGGCGGTTTCGGGAGCTGCTGGGCTGTCGCCTTGGGTCTCCCGCTCCAGTTCGCCCTTGGCGCGCACGTCGCCGTTCGCCCCGAGCTTCCAGGTCGGCCGGTGTCCGGTGATGGACTCCTTCTGGAATTTCTCGACGTCGGCGTCCGTCATGCCGTCGAAGTAGTTGTACGTGGCGTTGTATTGCCGCACGTGGTCCATGCAGAACCGGTAGTACTGGCCATCCCGCCCGCGACCCATCGGCGCCTTGTGCGTGGCCGTGCTTTCGCATCCTTTCCACTGGCACTGCGACGGCCGCATCGCAGCTGGCTGCGCTTGTGCGCCCTCGCCAGCGGCCCGCTTGCGCGAGACGCGGATGCCGTCGAAGTATTTGGAGTTGAGCTTCATGCGGGGGAGTATGATGGTTCGCGCGGGGGCGCACAAGACGATGCGTAGCGCCAGCCGACAGCCGTTGCACACTTGCCGATGATGCCGTGCCGCCACAACTCCTACCGTCCCGCCGATGTTTTGACTCTGTGTCTGTTCGGTCGGCGGGACGGTATTGTCTTTGTTTGCGCCTTCCGACACTCGTTCCGAGAGCCGGCCGGAAGGCGCGGCCTACCGTGAGGTGGGTCAAAACTTCTGCGGGTT
>JBGSQO010000655.1:0-5760 GCA_041738055.1 Filomicrobium sp. | reverse complement strand
CTCTGCACGGCAAGCCCGTGACGCAGGCCGCCGAATTGAAGGGAGCCGTGCTGGCCCTGGCGCGGCCGGCCACCGAGGCCAAGGGCGTTCCGGTCCACGATCCGATGTGCTGGTATGGCGGGGTCAGGCACTGAAAGGTTGCTGACCAAGTCGCTTTTGATTGACCGGACCGCGTCCTTGTCCTTCGAGGGGCTGTCTGCCCCTCGAGCACCCCGACCAGGATCTTGGACCCTGGACCCATCCTGACAGTTTTTCGGGGCAGGGTTTCACCGGAGCCTACCCCACCCCGATGGCGTCGACGGCGGCGAGGGCTGCCATGTTGAGGATGCGCCGCACGGTGGCGGTCGGCTCCAGGACGTGTGCGGGCTTGGCGGTGCCGAGCAGCATCGGGCCGACCGTGATGCCGTTCGAGGAGGTCATCTTCAACAGGTTGTAGGCGATGTTGGCAGCATCCACCGACGGCATGACCAGAAGGTTCGCCTCCCGCGTCAGGCGCGAGCCGGGGAACACCTGATCGCGCACGTAGTTGGCGACGGCAGCATCGCCGTTCATCTCGCCGTCGACCTCCAGGTCCGGGGCGCGCGTGATGATGGCTGCCAGGGCCTGCCGCATGGTCGTCGCCTCGAAGGCATCCGACGAGCCGAAGTTCGAATGCGACAGCAGGGCGACGGCCGGCTGCACGCCGAAGCGGCGGACTTCCTCGGCGGCCAGCAGCGTCATCTCGGTGATCTGCTCGACGGTCGGATAGCGGTTGACGTAGGTGTCGCAGATGAACAGCTGGCGGTCGGTCAGCATCAGCAGGTTCATCGCCGCCAGCGTGGTGACGCCCGGCCGGCAACCGATGACATCGCGGATGGTGCCGAGGTGCTCGTGATAGGTGCCGCGCAGGCCGCACAGCATGGCGTCCACATAGCCGCGCCGCAGGTACATGGCGGCAATCAGCGTGGCGTTCGAGCGCATAGCCTCGCGCGCCATGGCCAGCGTGACGCCGCGCCGACGCATCAGCTCATAATACTCGTTCTCGACATCTTTCTGCTGGTGGCTCGACTGCCCGTGGATGATCTCGAAATCGACACCGGGTTTCAGACGCAGGCCGAGGCTCTCGATGCGCGTCTTGATGACGTAGTCGCGGCCGATGAGGACGGGAAACAGCAGCTTCTCGTCGACCAGCGTCTGGGCGGCGCGCAGCGTGCGCTCGTCCTCTCCCTCGGCAAACACGACGCGCTTGGTCGACTTCTTGGCGCGGTCGAGCACGGCCTTCATCACCGGGCCGGAGCGGTAGACGAAGCGGGCGAGTTTCTGGCGGTAGGCCTCGAGGTCCTCGATGGGCCGGGTCGCGACGCCCGACTCCATGGCTGCCTTGGCGACGGCTGGCGCAATGCGCTCGATCAGGCGCGGGTCGAACGGCGTCGGAATGAGGTAGTCGGGGCCGAACGATTCCTGCTCGGCACCATAGGCACTGGCCACGACATCGGAAGCCTCGGCGCGGGCAAGTCCGGCGATGGCCTCGACGGCGGCCACCTTCATGGCTTCGGTGATGCCGGTGGCCCCCACATCGAGGGCGCCGCGGAAGATGAAGGGAAAGCAGAGGACATTGTTGACCTGATTGGGATAGTCCGAGCGGCCGGTGCAGATCAGCGCGTCGGGGCGGGACTGGCGCGCCAGCTCGGGCCGGATCTCCGGCTCGGGATTGGCGAGCGCCATGATGATGGGCTTGTCCGCCATGGTCGCCAGCATCTCGGGCTTCAGGATGCCCCCGGCCGATAGTCCGAGGAAGATATCGGCGCCCTCCAGGATTTCAGCCAGCGTGCGCTTGTCCGTCACTTGCGCGAAGCGGGCCTTGTATTCGTCCATCAGCTCGACGCGGCCCTCGTAGACGACGCCGGCGATGTCGGAGATGGTGATGTTCTCGCGCTTCAAACCAAGCGCCACCAGCATGTCGAGGCAGGCGAGCGCGGCCGCACCTGCGCCGGAGCCCGCGAGCTTGACCTGCCCGATGTCCTTGCCGACCAGCTCCAGCGCATTCCTGACGGCGGCGGCGACGATGATGGCGGTGCCGTGCTGGTCGTCGTGGAAGACGGGAATGTTCATGCGGTCGCGCAGCTTACGCTCGACGATGAAGCACTCGGGCGCCTTGATGTCCTCGAGGTTGATGCCGCCGAACGTCGGCTCCAGGCTCGCGATGATCTCGACCAGCTTATCGGGGTCGGTCTCGGCGATCTCGATGTCGAACACGTCGATGCCGGCGAACTTCTTGAACAGGCAGCCCTTGCCCTCCATCACCGGCTTGCCGGCCAGTGGGCCGATGTTGCCGAGACCGAGCACGGCCGTGCCATTGGTCACGACGCCGACGAGGTTGGACCGGGAGGTGAGGTTGGCCGCCTCGCTCGGATCATGCTGGATCGCGGTGCACGCATAGGCCACGCCCGGCGAGTAGGCCAGCGACAGATCGAGCTGGTTGGTCAGCCCCTTGGTCGGCGTGACTGCGATCTTTCCCGGAGTGGGGTAGCGGTGATAGTCCAGCGCGGCCTGACGCAGCTTCTCTTCCATGTGATCCTCGGGTGCCCGTCGATTTCGCGAATTGTTTAGGACCTGCGCAACTTCGTCCCCTCTCCCCATTGCCCTGCACTTGCAATGGGGAGAGGGCCAGGGTGAGGGGCAGCTCCGGGCCGCAGCGCTTGTGGCTGCCCCTCAACCCGACTCTCTCCCCGTGAAGGACGGGGAGAGGGGGATTATCGTTTCCGCACCGGTGGCAGGTCGGTGCAGGAGCCTTCGAAGACTTCCGCGGCCATGCCGATCGACTCACCCAGCGTCGGGTGCGGGTGGATGGTCTTGGCGACGTCGACGGCATCCGCGCCCATCTCGATGGCAAGGCAAACTTCGCCGATCAGATCGCCCGCGTGCGTGCCGACGATACCGCCGCCGACGATGCGATGGGTAGCGGGATCAAACAACAGCTTCGTGAAGCCCTCGTCGCGGCCGTTGGCGATGGCCCGGCCCGATGCGGCCCACGGAAACACCGCCTTTTCGACCGCGATGCCCTTCGCCTTGGCCTCTGTTTCGGTGAGGCCTGCCCAGGCGATCTCGGGGTCGGTGTAGGCGACCGACGGGATCTGCTTCACATCGAAGAACGAGGGCTTGCCGCTAGCCGCCTCGGCGGCGACGTGAGCCTCGTGCACGGCCTTGTGGGCCAGCATGGGTTGGCCGACGATGTCGCCGATGGCCTGGATGTGGGCCACGTTGGTGCGCATCTGGCGGTCGACCTCGATGAAGCCGCGCGGGCTGACGGCCACGCCGGCCTTGTCCGCGTCGACAGACAAGCCGTTGGGTGAGCGGCCGACGGCGACCAGCACGAGGTCATAGACCTTGGGTCCGGCCGGCGCCTTCTCGCCCTCGAAGGTGACGTGGATGCCATCGGGTTTGGCTTCCGCCGCGACGGTCTTGGTCTTCAACATGACGTTATCGAAGCGGTGGGCGTTCTTCTTCTCCCACACCTTGGCGAGGTCGCGGTCGGCGCCCGGCATCAGCCCGTCGAGCATCTCGACCACGTCGATGCGCGCACCCAGTGCCGAATAGACGGTCGCCATTTCCAGCCCGATGATGCCGCCGCCGATCACCAGCATGCGGGTGGGGATGTCGCGCAACTCCAGCGCGCCGGTCGAGTCGACGATGCGCGGGTCCTCGGGCAGGAACGGCAGCTTCACCGACTCCGAGCCCGCCGCGATAATGGCCTTCTCGAATTTAATGACTTTCTTGATTGCGCCCGGCGACTCCCCTCCGGGGAGTCGGCCGCCGGGCGCGCAGGATGCGTCCAGCGTCACTTCGATATGATGCGAGTCGAGGAATTTTCCGGTGCCGGTAACGACCGTCACCTTGCGCGCTTTGGCCATGCCGGCGAGCCCCGTCGTGAGCTTGCCCACGACCTTCTCCTTGTGGGCGCGCAGCTTGGACAGATCGATCTGCGGCGCGCCGAACGTGATGCCGTGGGCGGCCATGGTCTGGGCCTCCTCCAGCACGGCCGCCGTATGCAGCAAAGCCTTGGACGGAATGCAGCCGACGTTGAGGCAGACCCCGCCCAGCACGTTCCAGCGCTCGACCAGAACCGTCGTCATGCCGAGATCAGCCGCCCGGAACGCCGCCGAATAGCCACCGGGACCTGCGCCCAGCACCAGCATCTGACAGGTGATGTCGGCAGCGCCAGCGAACGTTGCGGCAGTAGAAAGCGCACCCTCACCCTGTCCCTCTCCCCCAAGGGGAGAGGGGACGCTCGATGAACCCGATCGCATTCCTCCTCCATTGGACGCAGACATGACGTCGGTTGCACCGGTGGAAGCCCCCTCTCCCCTCGGGGGAGAGGGTTGGGGTGAGGGGGAAGACTGCTCCAGCGTCAGCAGCACGCTGCCCTCGGAGACCTTGTCGCCGACTTTCACCTTCAGCTCGACCACGCGGCCGGCGACCGGGCTCGGCACCTCCAAGGTCGCCTTGTCGCTTTCCAGCGTGACGAGCGGGGTCTCGGCCTTCACCTCGTCGCCGGGCTTCACCAGCACCTCGATGACGGGAACGTTCTTGAAGTCGCCGATGTCGGGGACGCGGATCTCTTGGGTGGTCATCGTCGCGGTCCTGTTGCGTTGGGCGGGCGGTCGAGTGAAGTGCAAGTGAAGAGAAGTGCGGGGGCTTTGCCCCTCGACCCCACCAAGGGCTTAGCCCTTGGAACCATCACTTGGAGAAAACAGGCTATTCATGTGCGGGGTCCAATGGCGTGCCTTCCGGCCGGCTCTCGGAACGAGTGTCGGAAGGCGCAAGAGCAAGAATCGCGAAGCCCCCGCACTTCACGTCCCTACAAAATCAACTGACGGATATCGGAGAGCACATCCGCCAAGCGCCGCGTGAAGCGAGCCGCTAAGGCTCCGTCGATGACGCGGTGATCGTAGGAGACGCACAACGGCAGCATCAGGCGCGGCTTGAACTCCTTGCCGTCCCAGACCGGCTTCATGGTCGAGCGGACGACGCCGAGGATCGCCACTTCGGGGGCGTTCACGATGGGGGTGAAGTGCGTGCCGCCGATGCCGCCGAGCGAGGAGATCGAGAACGTCGCACCCGAGATGTCGGCGGGCGTGATCTTGCCGTCGCGCATCTTGACCGAGACGTCGCCCAGTTCCTTCGACAGTTCCGTAATGCCCTTGCGGTCGACGTCCTTGATGACCGGTACGACGAGCCCGTCGGGCGTGTCGACGGCAACACCGATGTGGTAATATTTCTTGAGGATCAGCGCGTCCTTGGTCGGCGCCAGCGAGGAATTGAAGGCTGGATATTCTTTCAGCGCGACGACGGCGGCCTTCATTAGGAAGGCCAGCAGCGTGATCCGGTAGCCCTTCTCCTTGGCGGCTGAATCTAGCGTCTTGCGGTAGTTCTCGATGTCGGTGACGTCGGCCTCGTCGGTGTGCGTCACGTGGGGCACGTTGAGCCAGGCGCGATGCAGGTGCGGCCCGGACAGCTTCTTCAGGCGCGACAGCGGCAGGGTCTCGATGGGGCCGAACTTGGCGAAGTCCTGGGCCGGGATCTCGGGGATGCCCATGCCGCCCTGGACGGCGGGACCCGTGGCGCCGGCGAGTGCGCGCTTGACGTCGTCCTTGGTGATGCGGGCCTTCTCGCCGGTGCCGGTCAGCTTGGTGAGATCCACGCCGAGATCGCGGGCGAGACGGCGGACCGAGGGGCTGGCGTGTACGTTGCCGAAGTCGACCGGCGGCGGCAGGCCGTGCG
>JBGSQO010000634.1:0-1888 GCA_041738055.1 Filomicrobium sp. | reverse complement strand
TGGCGCCGGAGACCGCCAACGCCGGGGCCGAGGCGGGCACGGTCGCAAGCCTGTTCGCCGTCCCGCACTTGTGGCTCGGCATCGTCGCGCTGTTCCTTTACGTCGGGGTGGAGGTGCTGGCGGGCGATGCCATCGGCACCTACGGCGCGGGCTTTGGCCTGCCGCTGTCGGAGACGCGCTTCTTCACGTCGTATACGCTGGCGGCCATGCTGGTCGGCTACATCGCCGGTCTCGCGCTGATCCCCCGGTTCGTGTCGCAGGAGCGTTATCTGGCGCTGTCGGCTCTGCTCGGCGCGGTGCTGACGGTCTGCGCGACGCTCACAAGTGGTGCCACGTCGGTCGCCTTCATCGCCAGCCTCGGGTTTGCCAACGCCATGATGTGGCCGGCGATCTTTCCCCTGGCGATTCGCGGTCTCGGGGCGCTGACGGCGACCGGCTCGGCCCTGCTGATCATGGCCATCGCGGGCGGCGCGCTGCTGCCCTACGCCTTCGCCGTTATGAAGCAGTCGATCGACTTCCAGCTCGCCTATCTGATCGTCGCGCTGCCGGGATACCTGTTCATCCTCTTCTACGGAGCGTGGGGCTACCGGGCGGGGATGCTGGACCATACGCGCTGACTTGCAGCGGTTGCCTGCAGACTTGGTGAGAAAAACTGGAGGGTCTGGGAGGCTGTGCCTCCCAGTGGGGTGCGGGGCTAGTGTGGCGTCGCGCCTTAATTGACCTATGCGTGCGGCAAACTGGTCGTCAATTAAGGCGCGATAAACGCCACACTAAGTCATTAATTTTGCTAGTGGCCTTCATGTCTCGCCTAAATCTTCAGAGGATTCGGCCAGCACAGCGATTTAGGCGAGACAGGCCACTAGCCCCGCTCGCGCAGCGAACCTTTCGCCTGCATCGTCATTAGATCTTCAGCGTCCCCGCCTTGGCCGCCGCATAGCGCTCGCCGACCGCCTTCCAATTGACGACGTTCCACCACGCCTTGAGGTAGTCGGCACGCCGGTTCTGGTAGTTGAGATAATAGGCGTGCTCCCAGACGTCGTTGCCGAGGAGGACGCGCCGGCCGCTCATTATCGGCGTATCCTGGTTGGGGCGCGCCTGGATCGCGAGCTTGCCCGCGGGCGTCACCGTGACGAACACCCAGCCCGAGCCGAATTGCTTCACGCCGGCCGTGTTGAACGCCTCCTTCATCTTGTCGAGGCCGCCGAGATCGCGGTCGATGGCCGCCTTCAGCTCGCCGTCCGGTGCGCCGCCGCCGGGTCCCATGATCTGCCAGAACATCGTGTGGTTGGCGTGCCCGCCACCGTTATTGCGCAGGGTCTTGCGGATCGCCTCGGGCATCTCTGCAAGCTTGGCCATGATCTCTTCCAGCGGCAGCTTGGCCACCTGACCATGATCCTTGACGGCGTCGTTGAGGTTCTTGACATAGGCCGCGTGGTGCTTGCCGTGGTGGATCTCCATCGTGCGGGCGTCGATATGCGGCTCCAGCGCAGCGGCGGCATAGGGCAGCGGCGCCAGCACGAAGGGAGTGGCGGCCTGGGCCACGACGAGGCGCGGGAACGCCGACGCGGAGGCGAGTGTAGCAACAGCGCCGAGCATGAACCGGCGGCGGTCGGGGAACGTCATAGCAGGACCTCATACGTGGAGCAGAATACTTGGAGCAGAACGGCTCGGGCGCTCGACAGCATTCGACGGACCAAGGCCGGCTGCCTGTTCCCCACGTAACACCGGACGATCCCACGACGGAAGGGGATGATGCATGCGCCACCGCCTCGACCAGCTTCTCGTCGCCCGCGGGCTCGTGCAGTCACGCGCCCGCGCGGCCGATCTCATTGCGCGGGCCGCGGTGAGGGTCGACGGAGCCGTGGCGGTGAAGGCCGGCCAGCTGGTC
>JBGSQO010000610.1:0-3388 GCA_041738055.1 Filomicrobium sp. | reverse complement strand
CCGCCTGCGACGGCGCCGCGCCAGGAACACCCTGGGCGGCCCCTGGCGTGCTCGTCACGACACTCGCACTCGCCAAACCGATGAGGGCCAGCGCCATGGCAAAGCCGGCGGCCCGCAGTCCCTTCAAAGCTCGACGGCGGCTGTTGTCCGCTTCTCTCAAGCTCGATCCTCCCTAACGACTTTCGCCGTGTAGCTTAGTTGGCTTTACTGCCCAAGCAAGTATCACCTCGATCAGGTCCGCTGATGGCCGGGCCAATGTCCCGGGCGTTGTGAGCGCCGTTCGGTGATGCTACCGGTTGAGCTAAGATCAACGATCAGCGGCGATCTGTGCACGAGGCGCGTGCGTTGTTCCAGTGACAAAACTCTCATGCGCCGCTCGCCGATCACGAGCCGGGCGGTTTCGGGAATTTTCGGTAAGAAACAATGGGACCAATGGTCAGGCCGTCACTGCTGTATGTTCTGCTCGCGCTGGCGGTGGCTCCGGCGGCTGTCGCCGATGATGCGAAGGTGGCCGCGACGGCCGTGCTGCCGTTCGACATGGTGATCGAGCTTCAAATGGAGCAAGTCGGCCTGCTGCCGGAGCCGAGCAAGATGGAGAAGGCCCGGCTGAAGGTCGTCACGGCGGAGTTGGCGCGCCTGCTGGCGGATACTGGGCGCTACCGGATTGTGGACCTGTCGGGACTTGCCGGCGAGATCGATAAGGCGTCCCCGTTCGACCGCTGCAACGGCTGCGAGGTCGATATCGCCAAGAAGGCCGGAGCCGAACTGGCGGTGACGGGGGTCGTGCAGAAGGCCTCCGAGCTGTTGTTGAACGTCAGCATCTATGTACGCAGCGTGGCGACGGGGGAGTTGGTCAAGTCGATGGCCGTCAGCATCCGCCAGAACAACGACGAGGGCTGGCTCCGGGCCGTGCGCTTGCTCGTCAAGAACCGATTTGCCGGAGAGGACAAGGGATGAGCGGACCTGACCGCCGCACTGTCATGCACTCCGCCCTGGCGGCCCTGGCCGCGCTGGCGATGCCGGGATCTGCGCGGGCGACCGGCAAGCCGATCCGGCTCGGCGCGCTCAAGTTCGGCTCGCTGTCGTGGCTGCTCGAGACGCTTCGCGCCAATGGCATCGCGGAAAAGCAAGGCATCTCGCTGGATGTCGTCGATACCGCCTCGACGGGGGCTGCTCGCATCGGCCTGTTGTCGGGGGACCTCGACGTGGTCGTCTCCGACTGGCCGTGGGCCATGCGCCAGCGCTCGGAGGGCGAGCCGCTCAAGTTCGCGCCGTTCTCCTCGGCGCTGGGCTCGGTCATGGTGCCCGCCGACAGCCCAGTGAAGACGCTGGCCGACTTGAAAGGGCTCCGCATCGGCGTGGCCGGCACCTCGATCGACAAGAGCTGGGTGCTGCTCAGGGCATATTCGCAAAAGGTCGTCGGCGCCGACATCGCCAAGGTCACCACGCCCATTTTCGGGGCCGCCCCCCTGATCACGGAGCAGCTGCGCCAGGGCCGCGTGGAGGCCGCCCTCAACTTCTGGACGTTCTCGGCGCGCCTCAAGGGCCAGGGCCACCGCGAGTTGATCACCATGAGCGAAGTCATGGCGGGCCTCGATGTGGCCCCGCCCCCGCCGCTGGTCGGCTTCGTGTGGAACGAGACAAAGATGGCGGGACGCGACGACAATATCACCCGGCTGCTGGCGGCGGTGGCGGCCGGGAACGAGATCCTGCGCACCTCCGATGCGGCGTGGGCCCCGCTCAAGGACCTCATGCGGGCCGACAGCGACGCGGAGGTCGAAGCCCTGCGCGACACCTACCGGGCAGGCCTCGTCGGCGCCTGGACACCGGAGCTGACGGCATCCTCCGACCGGCTCTTGAAGCTGCTGATCGAGCTGGGCGAGTCCGAACTCGTCGGGTCAGCGACCAAATTCGACGCGAAGCTGTTCCATGGCGCTTGAAACCGGAATGCCGGACGGCAAGATCGGACGGGTCGGGCGCGGCGTCGTCGGCAGCGTGCTGATGGGGCGTGTCGGCTGGACGCTGATGTCCTTCATGATGCTCATCGCGCTGTGGTTCGTAGTCGCCGCACTGCTCCAGCATCGGCATTTTCCAGGTCCCATCGCAGTGCTGGCCATGTTGTCGCGGGAGGCGGCCAGCGGGGCGCTGTTCCTCCACGTCGGGGCGACCCTGGCGCGCGTGGCGGCTGCCTTCTTCGTCGCCATGGCCATCGGCAGCGCGATCGGCATCGCACTCGGGGCCTCGCGCAGCGCCGACCGCTTCTTCGACACCTGGCTCATCTTCTTCCTCAACCTGCCCGCACTCGTGACGATCATCCTGTGCTACGTCTGGTTCGGGTTGACCGAGGTGGCCGCTATCCTCGCCGTTTCGTTGAACAAGATCCCGAACGTGGCGGTCACGGTGCGCGAGGGCGCGCGCTCGCTGTCGCGGGACCTCACCGAAATGGCTGCCGTCTACCGCCTCGGCTGGTGGAAGACGTTGCGGCACGTGACGCTCCCGCAGTTGGCCCCGTTCTTCGCGGCAGCTGCCCGCGGTGGCTTGGCGCTCGTTTGGAAGATCGTCCTCGTCGTCGAACTGCTCGGCCGCTCGGACGGCGTCGGGCATCAGCTGCATATCGCGTTCCAACTGTTCGACGTCTCGATGATCCTGGCCTATGCGATCGCGTTCATTCTAGTCGTGCAGGTGATCGAGCTGGCCGTGCTGCAGCCGCTCGAGGCCCACGTCAACAGGTGGCGGCGGTGACCATGGACGCCGCGGGGGCCGTGCGCCTCAGGATCGACGAAAAGACCTTTCCCGCGGTTGCCGACCGGCCGGCGCAGAAGGTGCTGGCGAATGTCGAGATCACCATCGAGCCCGGCTCGTTCGTGGTGCTGACCGGGCCGTCGGGCTGCGGGAAGTCGACGCTGCTCAACGTACTCGCCGGTCTCGACGAGGACTATACGGGCTCGGTCGATCTCGGCAGTCCCGATCCCAAGCTCGCCTTCATGTTCCAGACCCCGCGTCTGTTGCCGTGGCGGACGGTGGAGCAGAACATCGCGCTCGTTCTCGATGATGCCGTGGCGGGCGACGCCCGTGTGGCCGAGATCATCGCCCGCGTCGGGCTGTCGGAGGCGGCCAACGCCTATCCGGAGCGGCTGTCGCTCGGCATGCAGCGCCGGGCCGCACTTGCCCGCGCGTTCGTCGTCGCCCCGGACATCCTGCTGATGGACGAGCCGTTCGTCTCGCTCGACGATCCAACCGCCGATAGTCTCCGGCGGCTGCTGATGGAACTCTGGACGCGGCGGCCGACGACGGTGCTGTTTGTCACGCACGATCGCACCGAGGCGGTCATGCTGGGCACGCGGCTCGTGCGCGTCGACGGGCGGCCGGCCACCATCGTGCAGGACGA
>JBGSQO010000573.1:0-2824 GCA_041738055.1 Filomicrobium sp. | reverse complement strand
CTGCCGCGCGGTCGGCGCGGTCGTGGACGAGGTCGATGCCGGCAGCCGCCCGGTAGTCCTCGCACGTCGCGTGGATGGTCTCGGGCTTGCGGAAGGCGACGAGGTAGGCGGCGATCGCTGCGGGATCGAATACGGCGCCCGGTGCCGCCCAGCGCCTCAGCTTCTCACGCAGATACCACTCCGGATCAGCGCCGATCATGTGCTCGGGCAGGCCGTCGGGCTGGATCAGGAAGAACCAGTGGTAGTAGCCGGTGGCGAACTGCTGGTCGGTCGATTCCAGCATTGCGAGGGTCGGCGCGATGTCCATGACGCAGGCGCGACGCACCTTGGCCGGATAATCGAGCGCCATACGATGCGTGACGCGGGCGCCGCGATCGTGTCCGGCCACGTCGAAGCTGTGATAGCCGAGCGCGGCCATCGCTTCCACTATATCGCGGGCCATGGCGCGCTTGGCGTAGGCCTCGTGCTTGGGGCCACCCTCGGGCTTCACGCTGTCGCCATAGCCGCGCAGGTCGGCGCAGATCACATGACGGCTGCGGGCGAGGCGCGGCGCCACGCGGTGCCACATGGCGTGCGTCTGCGGATAGCCATGGAGCAGCAGCAGCGGCGGTCCGTTGCCGCCATGCACGATATGGATGGTGCCGGCGGCCGTCGAAACGTGTTCGGACTTGAAGCCGTCGAGAAGCATGCCGTCTCCGCTGCGCAGTATCCCAAAAGAAATGGGCGCCCTGGGCGCCCATTTTTGTCACCGTTTGGCTGCAGGCCGAAGGGGCGAGCGCACCAAGGATTACCTGCTTCCTTACTTCGCCGCGTCGGCGTTGGGCTGCGGCTCGACGGGAGCGGCCTCTGCCTTCTTGTCGGCATCGGCGGGGGCGGCCTCGACCTTGACCGGGGCCTCGGTCACCTTGCCGCGCACGAAGTTGAGCGCGAACTGCAGCTGGGTATCCTTCTCGGGCTCGCGTGGGACGTAGGCCGACGAGCCGGAACCCTCGTCCTCCTCCGCGCCGTTCTTGAGGTGGCCGCGCAGGCTCGCCTCACCACGCGGCTTGGCGCCGGGCTTGCCCTTCAAGTCCTCGGGCAGCTCCTGCTCGACAAGCAGATCAGGATCGATGCCCTTGGCCTGGATCGATCGGTTGCGCGGCGTGTAGTAGCGCGCCGTCGTCAGCCGGATCGCCCCATTGGCGCCCAGCGGAATGATCGTCTGCACCGAGCCCTTGCCGAACGAGCGCGTGCCGATGACCTTGGCGCGGTCGTGGTCCTGCAATGCGCCGGCGACGATCTCGGACGCCGAAGCCGAGCCGCCGTTGATCAGCACGACGACCTGCTTGCCGTCGGTCAGATCGCCGGGACGGGCCTGGCTGCGCTGCGTCTCCTCATTGTTACGGCCCTTGGTGATGACGATGGCGCCGCGCTCCAGGAAGTCGTCGGAGACGGCGATCGCCTGATCGAGCAGACCGCCCGGGTTGTTGCGCAGGTCGATGACGTAGCCCTTCAGCTTGGGACCGATATCGGCCTTCAGCTTCTCGATCTGCTTGACGAGATTGGCGTGGGTCTGTTCGTTGAAGGTCGAGACCTTGACGTAGGCGACGTCGTCTTCGGCGCGGGCCTTGACGGCGTTGATGCGGATCACGTCGCGCTTGATGACGACGTCGAAGGGATCGTCGCGACCCTTGCGGACGATGGTCAACGTGATCGGCGTGTTGACTGGGCCGCGCATCTTCTCGACCGCCTGCTCGAGTGTCAGACCGACGATCTGCTCGTTGTCGAGGTGCGTGATGAGGTCGTTGGCCTGAAGCCCGGCTTTGGAGGCGGGCGTGTCGTCGATGGGCGAGACCACCTTGACGACTTGGTTCTCCATGGTGACCTCGATGCCGAGGCCGCCGAACTCGCCGCGGGTCTGCACCTGCATGTCGCGGAAGCTCTTGGGCGAGAGATAGGCCGAGTGCGGGTCGAGCGCCGACAGCATGCCGTTGATCGCCGACTCGATGAGCTGCGTGTCGTCGGGCTTTTCAACGTAGTCGGAGCGGACGCGCTCCAGCACGTCGCCGAACAGGTCCAGCTGGCGGTAAAGGTCGGAGTTCGGCGAGGTCGCCGAATATGTGCGCGTGACGTTCAGCACCGTGGTGGCGCCAGCCAACGCGGTCATGAAGATGAACGTCCAGAACGCCAGATCTGTCTTGCGCATCATCCTTGCACCTTCTGAACACCCGTCGCCCACCATGGGTCTGGGTTGACGGGTCGCCCGTCCTTCCTGAATTCGACATAGAGAACCGGCTGGCCTTGGGCCGGCCCACGCCCGAGTGTCGGCGCCGCGTCTGCCATGGTCCCGACCGGCTCGGAGGCCAGTACGAATTGTCCTGGCTGGACGTCGATACGATTCAAACCGGCAAGCAGGACATGATAGCCACCGCCGGCATTGATTATCAAGAGCTGGCCATAGCTGCGGAACTCGCCAGCGTAAACGATCCAACCGTCACAGGGCGAGGTGATGTGCGCGCCGTGCCGGGTCTCGAACACCACGCCCTTGGACGGTGGTCCGTAGCTGGTCGATTGGCCGAACGCCATGACCGATTTGCCCGGCGTCGGATGCGGCAATCGCCCCTTGGCCAGATGGAACGGCACCGCCGGCTCGATGCGTCCGGTGTTGGGCCGCGCAAAGGTCCCTTCGGCCGGCGCCAGAACGGCGACCTGGGTCTCTCCGCTGGCCGGACGGCGGGGCTTCTCGACTTCGGCGACAGCCGGGTCCGAGGCAAGCGGCGGCTTGGCGCCTTCGGGAGCGGCTGGACCCGTCACTGGACCCGGCGTCTGGGCTGCCGTCGCAGAG
>JBGSQO010000559.1:0-1842 GCA_041738055.1 Filomicrobium sp. | reverse complement strand
GCGCCGCGACAACCCGTCGGCGCGCATCATCGTCACCGGCTGCGCGGCCCAGATCGAGCCCGAGGCGTTCGCGGAGATGACCGAGGTCGATCACGTCATCGGCAACGACGACAAGATGAAGGCGGAGACGTTTCGAGGCCTGCTGGCGCCCGATGGCGAGCGGATTATCGTTAACGATATCATGAGTGTGACGGAGACGGCCGCGCACATGGTCGAGGGGTTCGGCAGTCGCGTGCGCGCCTACGTGCAGGTCCAGAACGGCTGCGACCACCGCTGCACCTTCTGCATCATTCCGTATGGCCGTGGCCCCTCGCGGTCGGTTCCGGCGGGCGCCATCGTGGCCGAGATCGCCCGGCTCGTCGAGGCTGGCTACGCCGAGGTCGTGCTGACCGGCGTCGATATCACCAGCTACGGCCGCGATCTGCCGGGACAGTTGACGCTGGGCGGTCTGGTCCGCAAGATCCTCCGCCATGTGCCGGACCTGAAGCGTTTGCGGCTCTCCTCCATCGATCAGGTGGAGGCCGATGAGGATCTGCTGATCGCGCTGGCGGAGGAGGAGCGGTTGATGCCGCACCTGCACCTCTCCCTGCAGGCCGGCGACGACATGATCCTGAAGCGCATGAAGCGCCGGCATCTGCGTGCCGATGCCATCGCCTTTTGTGACCGGGCCCGCCGGTTGCGTCCGGACGTCGTGTTCGGCGCCGACCTGATCGCGGGTTTTCCGACCGAGACGGACGCGATGTTCGCCAGCACGCTGGCGGTCGTCGAGGACTGCGGGCTGACGTTCCTGCACGTGTTTCCGTTCTCGCCCCGCCCCGGCACTCCGGCGGCTCGCATGCCGCAAGTCGCCAAGGCTGCGATCAAGGAGCGTGCCGCCCGGCTACGTGCAGCCGGTGATACGGCGCTGGTCCGTCATCTCGATGCGGAGGTCGGCCGCCGCACCCAGGCTCTGATGGAGACCGACCGCATCGGGCGCACGCCGCACTATGGCGAGATCGAGGTGGCCCGGGAGACCAGTGGGAGCTTTGCGCCGGGCACCCTGCTGTCCGTGCACGTGACCGGTCACGACGGCCGCCGTCTTGCGGGCGCCGCGCTGGCATGCGAGATGGTGGCATGAGCAAGCAGGCGCAAAAGCAGGCAGGTCTGTTCGGTCGGTTGTTCGGCAGCAAGCCGGACACTGCACCGCCGTCAGCTGAGATGCCGGCCGAGGTCGGTAGCGCCGAGGCTGATGCCGATGTCAGTCACGCCGATCCCGCCGTCGAGGGCGCGCGCGGTATCGCTGCCCCCGCCGCGCCATCCGCGGAGGCCACAGCCCTCGCCACACCGCTGCCTCCCGCGGTCCCGGAGAAAAAAGGCTGGCTGTCGCGCCTGACCGGGGGCCTCGCCAAGACCTCGCAGCGGTTGTCGGAAGGCCTGACGGGGCTCTTCACCAAGAAGAAGCTCGATGCCGCCACGCTGGAGGACCTGGAGGATCTGCTGATCGGGGCCGACCTCGGGGTCGAGACAGCAACACGGATCACCTCTCAATTGTCTCGCGGCCGCTTCGAGAAGGGCATATCCGCCGACGACGTGCGTGAGGTGCTGGCCGGCGAAGTCGAGCGCGTGCTGGCTCCCGTCGCCAAACCCCTCTTGATCGATACTGCCAACCGTCCCCATGTCATCTTGGTGGTCGGCGTCAACGGCTCCGGCAAGACCACGACCATCGGCAAGCTCGCCGCGCGCTACCGCACGGAGGGCCGCAAGGTGATGCTGGCGGCCGGCGACACCTTCCGTGCTGCCGCCGTCGAGCAGTTGAAGATCTGGGGCGAGCGGACCGGCGCCACGGTCGTCTCCCGCGACACC
>JBGSQO010000552.1:0-1606 GCA_041738055.1 Filomicrobium sp. | reverse complement strand
GGCTTGATGCGCGGATCGGCGCACATCGCCGGGATCTCGATCCGGGCGCGGCGCGCTGCGGCGAGAATGGACTCGCCCTCTCGTGCGGTTACCGGGCGACCGTCCATGACGATCTCGATGTCGCCTCGTGCGAGGCCGTCGCCGGTCCCGAGTTTAGACTTCTGGAGCATAGTGCCTCGTCCGATCGGGTAGGGAACCGGTCGGCAAAATGGGCAGGTCTGCCGTTGAGGTCAATTCTGAAAAACTGACGCACCCCCTCAGTAAAACTAAATACGACTGCTGTGCTCGGATATGTCTGCCATGTCAGGTCCGCCACTATATTGTGCGCAATACATCGTTTGGGTTCGATAAATTCATGGAAAGACTTGGGTGTATTGCGACGGAAGTCATCACGTCCCGCCATGCGGCACCGGGGGCCGCCGGCATCATCGTGACGCCGACGGCGGTCGTCCAAAGTGATCACTCCGCGCAGGCGCCGAGACCTCCGAGGTTGATCTGGCCAGCCATCGCGCAGGCCCCCGATACGAAGCCCGACAGGCTCGGGGCCGGGAGCACGATCGACGGCACCGTCTGGCCGGCGGCGACGATACCGGCGATGGCGAGAGCCTCCTGCGAGGCGGTCAGCGGGGTCATGGTCTCGGTCAGCACCACGCCGGTGTTGGACGTGACGTCGTCCGAGCCTGCCGCCAGCGGTTGAGCCGGCAGCCAGCGCCGCACGATCCACGACCGGTCGAAGTTCAGGGTATCGACCTCGGTGCTGAACGCGCGATCCGCCATCAGCAGATAGAACAGCTCGCCGGGGCGTGCCTGATAGAGCTGCAGGTCGGTCGCCTCTGTGGCCGGCGAGGTGTTGTCGAGCACCGTCTCGAACAGCGCCGAGGCGATGCGGCCTCGATCCCCGATGCTGCCGCGAACGATCTCGATGCTGGTCGTATCGAGTTTGATATCGGCAAGTCGCGTCGCCAGCGGATTGAACGCGAAGCCGACCTTGGACGAGCCGCTCAGCGTCACGCTGTCGGCCATGGTCAGGCCGCCGGCGGAGATGGCAACCTCCAGCGGTGCGCCGGTCCCGGTGTGCTCGAGGTTGTCGATGTCGATCACCTTGCCGAGGATCGCGATCTCCGACTTCACTTTCAGCGTGCCCAGGCTGATCTCGCCCTTTCCGTTCGTCGCCTGCAGGCTGAACGTGCCCGCGATGATCGGATTTTCCAGCGCGATGGTGCCGGCCTTAAGGATCACGGCGCCGTCGGCGGCATTGATCTCTCCGGTGCCTTTGCGCTGGGTCAGCGCGCCGGCCGTGGTTGCCCCGCCGTGAGCGGTGAGGCTGATCGTGCCGCCCTTGCTGGTCAGCACGGTCGATGGCGACAGCGTCACGTCTTTGCCGCCGACGACCGTGATGACACCGCCCTTGGACGCAACGCGGCCATCGACCGACGTATCCCCGCCGCTGGTGAAGCCGATGTCCTTGCCGTTGGTGCTTGCCGTGCCGGTCAGCGACAGGTCGCCGCCGGTGCGGAGCGCAATCGTCCCGCGTCGAGCCGAGAGGTCGGCGGTGAGCTGTGCATCGTCACCCGAGCTGACGGTAATCCGCTCGGCCGCCGACACG
>JBGSQO010000533.1:0-5830 GCA_041738055.1 Filomicrobium sp. | reverse complement strand
GGCGCGGGCCTTGTCGGCGACGGCGACCAGCCACGGCTCGATGGCCGCGCGATCCTCGAGCGAGGTTTCCGGCTGCAGCTTGATGTAGGCGAGCGTAAGTCCCGCCAGCTCGAACCGGCGCTGGGCTTCGGCCTGTTTGCTCGACATGCGGCCGAGCAGCGCCCCGCCCCGCGCCCATGAGGCGAGCCAGGAGACAGCGCAGGCAGGCTCAAGGCCGTTGAAGCTCATCAACTCCTCGCCGACGGAGCGTCTGGAGACCGCCTCGTCTGCACTCTTTGAGACGTCCTCGCGAAAGGCCTTCAGCGGCGCGGCAGCATTGTCCTTTGCCCGCTTCTTGTCGGCATCGACCTCGCTGCCGGTCTCGTCGGAATAGTACCGCTCCATCACGATGTCGCGCACCGGTTCCGGAGCGGGCGGGCAGCCAGCCATCGCCTCACCCGTCAGGGCAATCGCCAGAACAGCGCAAGTCACCGCAAGCAGTCGCATTTTCTCCCCTGACAAAAACATGGCCGCCGCACCCTATCCCCTAGCCGCTCCGCGATAAACCTGCGATCACCTGCGTGGTGCATGGGCAGTTGACGCGCTGTTGCACTGCAGCATGGTCGCATTTGACGCGGGGGCTGCGCCGAAAAGCTCAACCCCAGCCCTCGACAAGCATATTCGAATGCCTGAATATCGGCCCCCGGCAGTGCGGCTTGGCGGGCTTCGAAGGTGTACCCCTTCGTGACCACCGAAGATCGCGGGGCTCCCCCAGGGTCCCTGCCGCATGGGGAAACGCCAGAAAAATAATCGGGGTGAGAGCGATGTCGCAGCGTGCCGACGAGCCGCAGGTCGCCTTGTCGACCAATCCGGCCGACGAGATCAAGACCACGACCTGTTATATGTGTGCCTGCCGCTGCGGCATCCGCGTGTACCTGAAGGACGGCAAGGTCCGCTATATCGAGGGCAACCGCGATCACCCGGTGAACAAGGGCGTGCTGTGCGGCAAGGGCTCCGCCGGCATCATGCAGCACTATTCGCCCGCCCGTCTGCGCGCGCCCCTGAAGCGCGTCGGACCGCGTGGCTCGGGTGAATTCGTCGAGATCAGCTGGGAAGAGGCGCTGTCGACGGCCACCCAGTGGATGGGCGATGTGCGCGCCACCGACCCCAAGAAGCTCGCCTTCTTCACCGGCCGCGACCAGTCGCAGTCGCTGACCGGCTGGTGGGCGCAACAGTTCGGCACGCCCAACTTCGCCGCCCACGGCGGCTTCTGCTCGGTCAACATGGCGGCCGCCGGCCTCTACACTTTCGGCGGCGCCTTCTGGGAGTTCGGCGATCCCGACTGGGATCACACCAAGTATTTCATGCTGTTCGGCGTCGCCGAGGACCACGGCTCGAACCCGATCAAGATGGGTCTCGGCAAGCTGAAGAAGCGCGGCGCCAAGGTGGTTGCGATCAACCCGGTGCGCACCGGCTACGGCGCCATCGCGGATGAGTGGCTCGGCATCAAGCCGGGCACCGACGGCATCTTCGTTGCCGCCCTCATCTATGAGTTGATGCTCGCCCAGAAGATCGACCTCGACTACCTCGTCCGCTACACCAACGCGCCCTGGCTGGTGATCCAGGACCCGGGTGCGGCTGACGATGGCCTGTTTGCCCGCAACGAGGCCGGCAAGCCGCTGTGCTTCGACAAGACGACGGGTGCGCTGGCCGATGCGACTGGCGTCGACGTCACCCCGGCGCTGACCGGCACGTTCGATCTCGCAGACGGCCGCAAGGCGGTCCCGTCGTTCGAGTTGCTGGCCAAGCGCATGCTGACGCCCCAGCACACGCCCGAAGCTGCCGCCAAGGAATGCGGCATCCCCGCCGACACCATCCGCCGCATCGCTGCCGAGCTGGCTGAAGTCGCCTTCGAGCAGCAGATCGAACTGCCGATCGAATGGACCGACTGGGCCGGCCGCAAGCACGACAAGATGATCGGCCGGCCGATTTCAATGCACGCCATGCGCGGCATCTCAGCCCACTCCAACGGCTTTCACTCCTGCCGGATGATCCACATCCTGCAGATCCTGCTGGGCTCGATCGACTGCCCCGGCGGTTTCCGCTATAAGCCGCCCTTCCCCAAGCCGATCCCGCCGCCGCTGAAGCCATCTGGTAAAGCCGGAACGGTCAAGCCGGGCATCCCGCTGACAGGCGCCCCGCTGGGCTTCCCGACCGGACCGGACGACTTGCTGCTCAACGAGGACGGCAGCCCTATCCGCATCGACAAGGCCTATTCGTGGGATGCGCCGATGGCCGCCCACGGCCTCATGCACATGGTGATCACCAACGCCGCACTGGGCGATCCCTATCCGGTCGATGTCCTGTTCATGTACATGGCCAACATGAGCTGGAACTCGACCATGAATACGAAGGGTGTGATCGAGCACCTGACGGCCAAGGACCCGAAGACGGGCGAGTACAAGATCCCCAAGATCATCTACTCGGACAGCTATTACTCCGAGATGGTCGCCTACTCCGACCTGATCCTACCCGATACGACCTATCTCGAGCGCTACGACTGCATCTCGCTACTCGACCGGCCGATCTCCGAGCCCGATGGCGCGGCCGACGCGATCCGCTATCCGGTCGTGCAGCCGGACCGCGACGTGCGCGGCTTCCAGACCGTGCTGATCGACCTCGGCGCCCGCCTCAAGCTGCCCGGCTTCGTCAAGGAGGACGGCTCGCCGAAGTATCCGGGTGGCTATCCGGACTACATCGTCAACCACGAGCGCGCGCCCGGCGTCGGCCCGCTCGCCGGCTTCCGCGGCAAGGATGGCAAGAGCTTCGGCAAGGGTGAGGTCAACCCCAACCAGCTCGACGCCTACATCAAGAACGGCAGCTTCTACAACCACCACCTCGAGCCGGGGCATCGCTACTTCAAGCATGCCAACAAAGGCTATCTGGAGTGGGCGAAGTCGGTCGGCTTCATCGGCTCGTCCGATCCGATCATCTTCCAGCTCTACTCCGAGCCGATGCAGAAATTCCGCCTCGCCGCCCGCGGTCATGGCGCGGTGCAGCCGCCGGCCACCCACAAGAAGCGCATCGAGGCGTTCTTCGATCCTCTCCCGTTCTGGTATGCCCCGTTCGAGGGCGCCATGCTGGACAAGACCGAGTACCCGATCTACGCCGTCACGCAGCGGCCCATGCATATGTACCACTCCTGGGGCTCGCAGAACGCGTGGCTGCGCCAGATCACGGCACAGAACCGCCTGTATATGAGCCGCACCAAGGCCCGCGATCTCGGTATCGGCGACGACTCCTGGGTCTGGCTCATCGGGCCGCTCGGTCGCGTCAAGTGCCAGGTCAAGCTGATGGAAGGCTGCAACGACGATACCGTCTGGACCTGGAACGCCATCGGCAAGCGGCGCGGCGCCTGGGGGCTGTCGGAAGATGCGCCCGAGGCGACCAAGGGCTTCCTGCTCAACCACCTGATCTCCGAGCTGTTGCCGGAGCAAAAGGGCGGCTATCGCTTCTCGAACTCCGACCCGGTGACGGGGCAAGCCGCCTGGTACGACCTCAAGATCCGCATCGAGCGCTGTCTGCCGCACGAGGCGCATGAGACGAGCCCCCGCTTCGAGCCGGTCACGAGCAGCGTGATCCCGGCCTCACCCACGGAATCCACGTTCGGCCGCGAGTTCAAGGGAGGCAGCCAGTGACGACACTTCCCGCGACGACGGGCAAGAAGCTCGGTCTCGTCATCGATCTCGACACCTGTGTCGGTTGCCAGGCCTGCGCGACGAGCTGCAAGGAATGGAACACGGCCGGCTATTCCGCGCCGCTGTCCGACCAGGACCCTTACGGCGCCGACCCGCATGGCGCCTGGCTCAACCGCATCCACAGCTATGACGTGGGCGAGGGCGAGACGAGCCAGACCGTCCACTTCCCGCGCTCGTGCCTGCATTGCGAGACGCCGGCCTGCGTGACGGTTTGCCCGACCGGCGCCTCCTACAAGCGCGCCGAGGACGGCATCGTGCTGGTCAACCCCGATATGTGCATCGGCTGCAAGCTGTGCTCGTGGGCCTGCCCATACGGCGCACGCGAGTACGACTACGCCCACGGCGTCATGAAGAAGTGCACGTTGTGCGTCGACCGCATCTACAACGAGCACCTGGAAGAGCGCGACCGCATTCCGGCCTGCGTGCGCGCCTGCCCGACGGGCGCCCGCCACTTCGGCGATATCGGCGATCCCAATAGCGCAGTCTCCAAGCTCGTCGCCGAGCGCGGCGGCTACGACCTCCTGCCGGAGATGGGCTACAAGCCGGTCAACAAGTATCTGCCGCCGCGGCCGCGCCGCGATGCGAATACTGCGAAGGCCAACGGCAAGGCCAAGGCCGCCCCGGCGAAAGTCGACGGTAGCCTGACCGAAAAGCTGTTCGCCTGGGCCGACCAGATGCTGTCGCGCTGAGGGAGGAGAAAGAGATGCATCCCGCCTATTCCGTCATCTTCTTCACGACCTCCTCGGGCGCCGGTTATGGCCTGCTCGCCTGGCTCGGCGTGGCCGCTGCCTTCGGGCTGGTGCCGACCCACTGGGCGTTCGGCTTCGTCGGGCTCGGCATTGCGCTCGCCCTGGTGACAGCCGGTTTGCTGTCCTCGACGTTCCACCTCGGCCGCCCCGAGCGGGCGTGGCGCGCCTTCTCGCAGTGGCAGTCGTCGTGGCTGTCGCGCGAGGGCGTGTTCGCCGTACTGACCTACATTCCTTCAGGCCTGCTCGGCCTTCTGTGGGTCTTCACCGATGAGCGTGGGCTGATCTTTTCCATCCTCGGCCTCGCGTCGGCGGTTCTGGCGGTCATCACCATCTACACGACGGGCATGATCTACGGCTCGCTGCCGACGATCCGCGCCTGGTATCAGCCGCTGACGGCGCCGGTTTACATCCTGCTGGGTCTGGCCAGCGGCGGCGTGCTGTTCCATCTGGTGCTGGCAGCCTTCGTCCAGCCGACGTGGGGCTCGGTGATTACAGGCATCGTGGCGATTGCCGTCGCGTTGATCGCCAAGCGCAGCTACTGGTCCGAGATCGACACCGCCGCCAAGACCTACACGACCGAAGCCGCCACCGGTCTCGGCAAGCTGGGCAAGGTGCGCCCGCTCGATCCGCCGCACTCGACGCCCAACTTCGTGATGCGCGAGATGGGCTATAGCGTGGCTCGCAAGCATGCCGAGAAGCTGCGCGGCATGGCGATGTATCTGGCCTTCCTGATGCCGGTCCTGTGCCTCGCACTGCTGCCGCTGCTGTCGCCCATGGGCGCGGTCGCGGTCGCGTTCATCGGCGTGGCCTGTGCGGCCGTCGGGCTGTTCGTCGAGCGTTGGCTGTTCTTCGCGGAAGCCGAACACGTCGTCATGGTGTTCTACGGCCGCGAGCGGGCCTGACGCGTGCGGGGCTGTGCGTGTGCCTAAGTGAAGTGCGAGGGGCTTTGCCCCCTCGACCCCCAACAGTCCCCTCTCCCCATTGCCCTGCACTTGCACTGGGGAGAGGGCCAGGGTGAGGGGCAGACAAAGACGCTGACGTGGGTGTTTGCCGCTGCCCCTCACCCCGACCCTTGGGCGGCAAATGGGTCCCCATCCCATTTGTTTCTCCGCCCAAGCCCCGTGAAGGACGGGGAGAGGGGGAAGTGGGAGCATGGCGGCAGCCCCTCCGCGCGCAGCGTAACCCGCCCCAGCGCACTCAACTCTTGCGCGGCCTGCCCTTCTCACTCCACACTTGTCGGCAATCTGATGGCGAGCCCCTTCGTCAAAGGACGCCGACATGCCGCCGATGCCCCCAGAGTCCGCCCCGGCGATCCGCGCCGGCCTGCCGGTCCGCCAGCCGCGG
>JBGSQO010000510.1:0-1611 GCA_041738055.1 Filomicrobium sp. | reverse complement strand
ACGCGGGCCGGCTGCTGGCTGCGGTCGGGCTCGAGGGGGACGCGCCGCACGTTCAGCATGGGATCGTCCGCCACCACGGTGCCGATGCCGACGACCACCGCGTCGACCACGGACCGCAAGCCGTGCAGGTGGTCGAGGGCTGCTTCCCCATTGATCCAGCGGCTCTCGCCCGAAATCGTGGCGATCCGGCCGTCGAGTGACTGGCCGAGTTGGGCGACGACGAACGGGCGGGCGGGATCGGCTGAGCGAATGGGGGCCAGCGGATCGCGGGGGGCGGCGGCATTAGATGCGTCACCGCTGTTTCCGCCTGTTCGTCCCAGGACCATCGCCATGCTGTGTGACCTCCGTTACCTTGCGGCCAAGCGAATGCATGCCCGTTAAGTCGACGCGTCGAAATAGTCCATCGAGACCGGCTGCTTATGCGATAGAAGTTCTGCCGCCAAGCGCCGAGAAAGCTGATGCCCCTGCGACCGTTCGATCATGAGCCCACCGAACTGCCGAGCCCGACGGGGCTTGCGCTGGCCGCCATCGCGCTCGTGGTGGCGTGGCTGGTCCTGACTTGGCCGTGGCTGTCGGGGGTGTTCACCGTGCCGTGGGACGCCAAGGCGCAGTTCCAGCCGCAGGCGCAGTTCCTGGCCAAGGCGCTGTGGAATGGCGACAGTCCGTTCTGGACGCCGTACGTGTTCTCAGGCCATCCGCAGGTCGCCGACCCGCAATCGCTGATCTTCTCGCCGCCCTACCTGCTGCTCGCCCTGTTCACCAGCGAGCCGAGCCTGTGGGCGCTCGATATGACGGCCTACGTGGCGATCCTCGTCGCTGGCTTCGCGGTCATCGTGTTCTTCCGCGACCACGGCTGGCATTCCGGCGGGGGACTGCTGGCGGCTATCGCGTTCGGCTTCGGCGCGGCGATGTCGTGGCGCATCCAGCATACGGGCCAAGTCTTGAGCATGGTCTACCTCATGCTGACGCTGGTCCTGCTGGCACGCGCGCTCAAGTCGGGGCAATGGGGCTACGGTCTTGGTGCCGGCATCATGGCCGCCTTCATGGTGCTCGGCCGCGATCAGGTGGCGCTCCTCGGCGTCTATCTGCTGCTGGCCTATGTGCTTTGGCAGGCGATCGCATCGGCCGCTGCGGGAACCGGGATCTCGACGATGCTGGGCCGGTTCGCGCCCCCGCTGGCGGCCGGGGCCGTCGTGGGGATTGCGATTGTTGCATTTCCCGTCCTGATGACGGCGCTGGTTGCCGAGGAGTCGAACCGGCCGAGCATCGATTTCATCGGCGCCGGGCGCGGCTCGCTGCATCCCGCCCTGATCCTGACGGCCCTGGTTCCCGACCTCTACGGCGCTCAGGGTCACATGGTCGACTATTGGGGGCCGCCGAGCTTCGTCTGGCGCGATACCGATCTCTACCTCGCCCAGAACATGGGCCTTCTCTACATGGGCGCGGTGCCGGCGTTGCTTGTGCTCTATGGGCTGTTTTCGGGCGCGCTGCTGCGCGGGCCGATCCTGCTGTTCACGCTCGCCACGGCGGCCATGCTCGTCTACGCGCTGGGCTGGTACACGCCCGTGTTCCGCCTGCTGCACGCAGGCCTGCCCGGGGTCGACTTCTACC
>JBGSQO010000499.1:0-5586 GCA_041738055.1 Filomicrobium sp. | reverse complement strand
CGCGCCGGCACGGCCCGCCGACACCCGCTATCTCGACGGGCTCAATCCCGAGCAGCGGCTCGCAGTCGAGAGCCTCGACGGCCCGGTTCTGGTCCTCGCGGGCGCCGGCACCGGTAAGACGCGCGTGCTCACCACCCGCATCGCACACATCCTGGCCTCGCGCCGCGCCTACCCCTCGCAGATCCTGGCGGTGACGTTCACCAACAAGGCCGCCCGCGAGATGAAGGAGCGCGTCGGCCGCTACGTCGGTGGTGAATCGGAAGGCATGCCGTGGCTCGGCACCTTCCACTCCATTTGCGTCAAGATCTTGCGCCGCCACGCCGAGCTGGTCGGGCTCAAGCAGGGCTTCACCATCCTCGACATGGACGACAGCCTTCGCCTGATGAAACAGGTGATCGAGGCGGCCGGCGTCGACAAGGAGCGCTGGCCCGCCCGTCAACTCGCCGCCCTGATCGATGCCTGGAAGAACAAGGGGCTCACTCCCGACAAGGTGCCCGTAGGCGAGAGCCACGCGTTTGCCGGCGGTAAGGGCCGCGAGCTGTATGCCGCCTATCAGAAGCGCCTCAAGGAGCTGAACGCGGTCGACTTCGGCGACCTGCTGCTGGAGACCCTGCGGCTGTATCTGGAAAACCCTGACATCCTCGCCGACTACCAGCGCCGCTTCCGCTTTATCCTCGTCGACGAGTATCAGGACACCAACGTCGTCCAGTATCTCTGGCTCAGGCTCCTGGCCCAGGGCTCGCCCAACCTGTGCTGTGTCGGCGACGACGACCAGTCGATCTACGGCTGGCGCGGCGCCGAGGTCGACAACATCCTGCGCTTCGAGACCGACTTTCCCGGCGCCACCGTCATTAGGCTCGAGCGCAATTATCGCTCGACCTCCAATATCCTAGCGGCCGCCTCCCACCTTATCGCCGAGAACAAGGGCCGGCTCGGCAAGACGCTGTTCACCGACGGCTCGGCCGGAGACAAGGTGACGGTCACGGGCGTCTGGGACGACGAGGAGGAGGCCCGCTCGGTCGTCTCCGAGATCGAGGCGCAGCAGAAAAAGGGTCACAAGCTCAACGAGATCGCCATTCTGGTCCGCGCCTCGTTCCAGATGCGCGCGCTGGAGGACCGCTTCATCACGACCGGCTTGCCGTATCGCGTCATCGGCGGCCCGCGCTTCTATGAGCGCCAGGAAATCAAGGACGCCATCTCCTATCTCGAGGTGACGGTCAATCCGGCCAACGACCTGAAATTCGAGCGCATCATCAACGTGCCCAAGCGCGGCATCGGCGATACCACCGTCAAGCGTATCCGCGAACTGGGCTCGGCGCGCGAGGTCCCGATGTTTGTAGCGGCCCGTATGATGATCGAGGCCGACGAACTGGCCGGCAAGACGCGCGCGGCCATGGCCGGGCTCATCCGCAACTTCGAGATGTGGCGCGGGCGACTGGAGAACGTCCGCCATACGGACCTCGCCGAACAGATCCTGGACGAGAGCGGCTACACCGCCATGTGGCAGGCCGACAAGAGCCCGCAGGCCGCCGCCCGCCTCGACAACCTCAAGGAACTCGTGCGCTTCATGCACGAGTTCGACAGCATGGCCGGCTTCCTGGAGCACGTCTCGCTCGTCATGGATACGGATGCCGGAAACGACGGCGACCGCGTCTCGCTGATGACGCTGCACGCCGCCAAGGGGTTGGAGTTCGATACCGTCTTCCTCACCGGCTGGGAGGAGGGCGTGTTCCCGAGCCAGCGCACGCTGGATGAAAGCGGGGCTGCGGGCCTGGAGGAAGAACGGCGGCTCGCCTACGTCGGCCTGACGCGGGCCAAGAAGCGGGCGCACGTCTCGTTCGCTCAGAACCGCAGGAACCGCGGGCTCTACCAGTCGGCCGTACCGTCGCGCTTCGTCGATGAGTTGCCCGAGGCGCACGTCGAGGTGATCGAGGCGAAAAGCCCGTTCGGTGGCTCCTACCAGAATTTCCAGACGTTCGGAGCCTTCGGCGCGAAAGCCCCCTATGGCCAGAGCCGCTTCGATACCGCCGAACCATCACCGCCGACCTCGACCTACGACACGCCGGGCTGGAAGCGGGCCGAGCAACGCCAGCGCGATCCCGAGCCGCAGATGCGCCAGTCGGCCAAATTCTACGGCGATGCCGGCAATCGAGGCGCGCGCCCGAAGGCGCCCAAGACCATCGAGGGCGAACTGATCGCCTCATCGACCAGCGTGTCGACCTACACAACGGGCGAGCGCGTGTTCCACCAGAAGTTCGGCTATGGCCGCATCGCCGAGGTCGAAGGCAACAAGCTGACTGTCGATTTCGACAAGTCCGGCCGCAAGAAGGTGGTCGACAGCTTCGTCGAGCGGGCGTGATCCAGAACAGAGGCAGGGGCGGCGCCAGGGAGGAGCAACGTCCCTGGGGCCGCCGACGCGACCTTTGGTCTCCGATCAAAGTCCGTTGACCGCCCGAGCCGGTCATGATTTCGCCCACGGAACAGCGATAGACCGGGGCATGGAAGCGGCCGGAGCCCTCGAAGCGATGCGCACTGTGACTATCGGCCTTGTCGGGGCGCTCGCCCTGTACCTGTCGGCTATCGCCTACGTCATGGCCTTCCAGCGATCGTTCGTGTTCGATGCGCGCGACACCGGTGGCCAACTCGATCAGGCCGGCACACTCGCCATCCCCGGCTCCGAGCGCATCGCCATTCCGACAATCGACGGCGAGACTCTGGCCGGCTGGTACCTGCCCCCGCGCCAGCCGGACGGCCCCGTCTTCCTGTTCATGCACGGCAAGGGCGGCGGCCTCGAAAAGAAGGTCGGCCGCTGGAGCCGCATTGCCGACCGCGGTGCCGGCGTGCTCGCCTTCTCCTATCGAGGCTTTCCCGGCTCGACGGGCGAACCCTCCGAGGCGGGGCTTTACGAGGACGCCCGCGCCGCATACCGCTGGCTGGCCGGCAGGGTGCACGCCTCGCGCATCGTCCTGCATGGCCTGTCGCTGGGAACGGGTGTCGCCAGCAAACTCGCCACCGAAGTCGCCGCCAAGGCGGTCGTTCTGGAAGCCCCGTTCACCGCGCTGGTCGATGTCGCGGCAGCCCGTCAGCCGTGGCTCCCGGTCGACCTGCTGCTGATCGACCGTTTCGAAAGCCTGCCGCGCATCGGCAATATCCGCATGCCGCTGCTGATCGTGCACGGCACCCGCGATTCCGCCATTCCGATTACCCATGCCGAGCGCCTGTTTGCAGCTGCCGCCGAGCCCAAGCGGTTCGTCAAGATGCCGGGCAGCGACCACAGCACACTGACCCGCGACGGGCTCTACGATCACGTCTTCGCCTTCCTGGCCGACCTCGACCTATCGCCATCGCTGACCGAAGCGAAGGCAACAGCCGGCGAAACCACACGCTGAGCGGCGGACTTCGGCGGCGCCAGCCGCCGTCTGCCCGCCCGCACCTGCCCCACCGCGCTCCGACCTGCGGTGCAGGCGCATCGGTCGCAGATCTCCATCGCGATTGTGAAGAGTTCACCCGGCGGATGGCCTTCCCGTGCCGGGCCGATCATGTATCCTGACCCGACGCGCGTTTTCCAGGACCCCCATCGAGGAGGCTCGATGACTTCGCAAAAGCTGGTGAGGCCTTCGCTTTTATTGTCGCTGCTGTGTCTGGCCGCGTTTGCCGTCGCGGCATCCCCTGCCCGGGCCGCCCCACTCGTGATCGCCGGCACCGACATGACGTGCCAGGATTTCCGGGGCCGGACGGTGCAGACGATGGAGGTCGCCGAGCTTGGCGATGTCGGGCGCGCCTGGGTCGTCAACACCGTACCCCTCATCATGCTGGACCCGGACGTGCTGCGCCGGTTGCCCGGCAAGCTGCAGATCTTCTTCTTTGCACACGAGTGCGCCCACCATGTGCTGGCGCATTGGTTCAATCCGTCCGCCAACAGTGAGAAGGAGGCCGACTGCTGGGCCGTGCGCTATGGGCGGGAACGGGCGCTGTTCACGCGCCAGGACGTGGCCGACTTCGCCCCCTGGTTTGCCTCCAGCAAGGGCTCGAGGCTCGGCCATCTGCCGGGACCCGAGCGGGCCGCCTTCCTGCTGCAGTGCTTCGATACGCCGATTGAAACCGCAAGCCAGCGCTGAACCAGCCCACACCCGCACCCGTTAGAGCTTCTGGGTGGGCTGCGGCTCCGGCGGCACACCTGTCGGGCAAAAGTTCGCGGCGTTCAGAGGCCGACTTGAGGGCGTCGTGCTGGCCGGGTGATAACGACGCATGACCATCGTGATCGCACTCGTCGTCATTCTGGTAGGCCTCGCTGCGGTCGTCGCCATCGGCGCGCCGCATCTTGAGCGCGCGCTGATGTACGCGCCCGACCCGGCCTATTCGACACCGGCGCAAGCCGGCCTCGCCGGCTTCGAGGAGCGCATCCTGGTCACGAAGGACCGCCAACGCATCGTGACGTGGCGATCGCCGGCCGCGGCGGGCCGTCCGACGCTCCTCTACATTCACGGCAATGCAGGCACCCTGGCCGACCGCTCCGACCGGCTCAAAGCCTACCAGTCGCGCGGCATCGGTATCGCCATCATGGCCTATCGCGGCTATTCCGGATCGACGGGCAAGCCCTCCGAGGCTGGCAACGTCGCCGATGCGCGCCAACTCTACGATTCATTGGTCGATGAAGGCGTCTCACCCGACGACATCATCGTCTACGGCGAGTCGATCGGAACCGGGATCGCCGTGCAGGTTGCTGCATCGCGCCCCGTGTCGGGCATCTTGCTCGATGCGCCCTATACCTCGATCGTCGACGTGGCCGAGCTGTTTTATCCCTACCTGCCGGCCCGCCTGCTGATGCGCGACCGCTACGAGACGTTGCGGCACCTCGCGAAGGTCAGCGCCCCGCTTCTCGTCATCCACGGCGAGCGCGATATCGTCATTCCCGTCGAGATGGGCCGCAAAGTCGCCGCCTCCGCCAAGGGAAGCGCCGAGATCGTGACGTTCCGCGAGGCCGGCCACTCCGACCACGGCAAGCACGGCTCGTTCGAAGTGGTCATGGCCTGGATCGAGAAACTGCGCAGGCGGCAGGCGTCCGCCCTCGCGATCGACCAACGGGCGGCGGGCTGAATCTTTGTTGGCGCCTTCCGACACTCGTTCCGAGAGAAGGCCGGAAGGCGAGGGCAGTGAAGACGAAGCGGCCTTGCCCCCTCGACCCCCACCAAGGGCTAAGCCCTTGGAACCTTGACCCGGAGTTCATGGCACGCGCGTCGCCCCGAGGCCGGCAAACGGGGTGATCCCCCGCGCGGGGTCCGCAGACGCGCCTTCCGGCCGGCTCTCCGAAGGAGTGTCGGAAGGCGCAAGCATAAAACTCGCGCAGCCCTCGCGGGTTGAACTTGCCACAGCATTGAGGCTGACCGCCCTTAAGCGCTTGCCAGCCGAGGAACATGCAAAAACCCGTCCGGTTTGCCCTATGGGCAGCCCGGACGGGTTTTAATGTCTTGCAGAGGTCGAGGCCGGATGGCTCCGGCGCGGGCCGGAATTATGGACGGCCGCCGCCACCACCACCGGGACCGCCGCGACCGGGGACCTTCGGCTTCGGCGTTGCAGGCAGCAGAC
>JBGSQO010000461.1:0-1571 GCA_041738055.1 Filomicrobium sp. | reverse complement strand
CGTAGAGGAGCAGGCCGAGACCGACGACGAGGCCGTATGCGGAGCGCGGCGCGGGCGCTGGGCCGACAGTGAGGCTTGAGATGCTCGACAGGGGAATCGTGCGGGTGCCAGCCGACAGCACGCGCCGGCCGATGCCGAGCGTGGTCACAACGAGCCGATTGCCGGCCGCGCCCCCCTTATCCCCGTCGGCCATTCACTCCCCCTCGCGGCGCCAACTGCCGGCATTCATACCCGGCAATGCTGCCGTGCAACAGAGCAGGCCGACCACAGCGGAGACGTCGTCGCATCCCGGATCGCTCGCCGGCTCCCCCGCCGACCATCGACGGCCGGCCCCTCGCCGTCCGCGACCACCCCCTTCGCCCCTTCGCCGTCAGCTCGTCGGCACGTCGAGCTTGCGCGTCAGGCTCTCGAACTCGCGGCGCAATTCCTCGTTCTTGAAGATCTGCTCGAAGGTCGGTGCCTCCAGCTTCTGGATCGCCTCAAAGGAGGCCGCACTGTCGCGCATCAAGGCGCGCAGCTGGAAACTCGCCTCCACCGTCTCGTAGGTGTTGTCGGCGATCTTCAAGTCGTGGGTGGCTCGCGAACGGGCCCGCGCCAGTTGCTCGCGCTGCTGCTGCAGATAGCGGCGGTAGCCCTTGGCGGCCTCCTCGGCGACCCGCTGGCTCTCGCGGTTGGCCTCCAGCGCGCGGATCTGATCGGGGCGGTTGTTGGCCTTCAGCAATTCGCGGGTCTTGTCCTTGGCCGCCGCGATGTCCTTCAGGATGGCATCGAGCTTGGGGATGTAGTTCGTGTCGATCTTGCCGATCGCCTGATCCTGGGCGTGCACCAGCATGGCGAACAGGGCCGCGTGCATGGCGAAATATTTGCGCGCCGCTTCGACGTTGTCGCCGGCGGCCGCCATCAGCGTGCCGAGTTGGCCGTCGATGGCCTTGGCCGCATCGAACACGGCAACGAGGCGCACGAGATCGCCCGACAGCACGCTGTCGAGCAGCAGGTCGACCTGCCCCTCGCCGAGCGTGATGCCCGACGACTTCAGGCCGGCATGGATCTCCTGCTTGGCGGTCTCGATCTCGGCGCGGTTGGCCTCGATTCGGGTCGTGCTGTCCTTGATCTCGGTTTCCAGGCTGTCGACCGTATCGGTCAGGACGCCGGGCATCAGGCCGTCCTTGGGGGCGTTGAGCTTCTTTTCCTTCAGGGCGACGATGTGGGATTCCAGATCGCGGATGTTGCGGCGCAGGCCCTCCACCTTCTCCTGCACGGCGACGACAGGGACCTCGGTGACGATGCCGAGGGCGGCATCCAGCAGGGTCTTGATCTTTTGCTCGCGGTCCTCGCGGGTCTCCGTCCACAACGGCGTCAGGATGAACTCGTCCTTGCCGGGCAGGTCTTTGGCCTTGCTCCTCTGCTCGGCGGTATCCTTGAGCACGGCATCGATGGCGGCCATCAACGCGCGGGCCTGATCGTAAGCCTTGTCACCCGCGCGCGGGTCGGCGGGCGGCGCGGTCGATTCGGGGGACGCTGCGGATGGGGACTGGGGCGAGGCTTGGGCGATCCGCTCGCCGGGGCCGGGC
>JBGSQO010000459.1:0-1996 GCA_041738055.1 Filomicrobium sp. | reverse complement strand
CGAGCAGGTTTGCCGCGCCGCCGGCTGGCTCGGTGTCGCCCTCGACCCCGATCTCAATGCCGGCTCGGCGGGGGCAACCCGGATCAGCACGCCGGACAGCGCGGTCGCGGTCTGGACCATACCCACCAACGAAGAGCTGATGATCGCCGGGCATACCCGGCGCTTGCTCAAACCTACCGTCTCGGGAGCCGCACCATGACCCTGGAAGCGAATGCCCCGCTGGCGGGCAAGAAGGCCTTGATCATCGGCATCGCCAACGAGCACTCCATCGCCTACGGCTGCGCCAAGGCGTTTCACGCCCGCGGCGCGGAGCTTGCCGTCACCTATCTGAACGACAAGGCGAAGCCCCATGTCGAGCCGCTCGCCCAAGGGCTCGGCGCGCCGATCCTCATGCCCCTGGATGTCTCTCGGCCCGGTGAGCTGGAGGCGGTATTCGCGGCCGTTGCCGAGCAATGGGGCCACCTGGACATCCTGGTGCATGCCATTGCCTTCGCCCCCAAGGCCGACCTGCAAGGAGGTCTGCTGAATTGCTCGGCCGAGGGCTTTGCACTGGCGATGGATATCTCCTGCCATTCCTTCATTCGCATGGCCCGGTTGGCGACCCCGCTGATGACCGACGGCGGGACCCTGCTCGCCATGACCTTCAACGGCGCCAATGCCGTGGTTCCGAGCTACGACGTGATGGGACCGATCAAGGCGGCACTCGAATCCACCTGCCGCTACCTGGCGTTCGAGCTGGGGCGCCAGGGCATCCGGGTCCACGCCGTCTCGCCGGGGCCGCTCATGACCCGCGCCGCTTCCGGCATCAAGGACTTCGATACGCTGCTGGACGACGCCGAGCGGCGCGCGCCGCTCGGTGAGCTGGTGGACATCATGGACGTGGGCAACACCTGCGCCTTTCTCGCCAGTGCCGACGCCCGCCGCCTGACCGGGAGCACCACGTACGTCGACGGCGGGCTTCATGTCATGGGATGAGCGCTTGTGCGAATACTCCAGCCGCAGATCAAACGGCCGTTGCGCGAGCTGGTCGCGATGGTGTGCGACATCATACGGGCGGCGGTCCCGGGCTGATGCGGGTGGCCAACGAAGGCGCGCGCGAGGTCCCGACTACCGATGCTCTTGACCCGCTGCTCCGCCTGAAGAGTGACGAGGATGCCGGCGAGTTTAGATATTGCACTGAAGGTCGCGCTGGTCATTTTCATGGTCGGCAACCTGCTGGACATGGGCCTGCGGCTCGATCCGCTCGCCGCACTCGCCGGACTGCGCGATACCGGCTTCGTGATCTACACCCTGCTGTGGGGCTTCGTATTGAGCCCCGCGCTGGCGCTCGGCGTGTTGCTGCTGATTCCGCTGGAGAGGCACTACGCGATTGGACTGATCCTGATGTGTCTCGCGCCCTGCGCGCCCTTCCTCCCCGCCATCGTCGACAAGGCCGAGGGGGATTTGGGCTACACAGCCGCGCTGATGCTGCTCACGGCGGTCGGCACCGTGGTCATCATGCCGTTCGCGCTGCCGTTGCTGGTGCAGGGGCTCAGCGTCACGTCCTGGCAGATCGCCAAGCCGCTGTTGGCGATCATCCTGCTGCCGCTCGCCGTGGGCACGATGACGCGTCATTGGTCGGCGACGGTCGCCGCCAAGATCCAGCCCGCGGTAAAGAAGATCACTGGTGTCGCGGCCCTCGCTGCCGCCGTGCTTCTACTGGACGTGTATCGCGACGCCCTGCTCGACGTGCCGGGAAGCCTTGCGGTGGCGGCTTTGCTTGTCTATTTCGGGACGCTCGCGCCGTTATCCTATTGGTTCGCCTTCGGCCTCGGTTATCCAAAACGCATCGTGCTCAGCGCCGGAACGACGACGCGTAATCTCGGGGCGGCGATGTCGCCGCTGTTCGCGGCCGGCGGCACCGATCAGCACGCGATGATCATGGTTGTGCTGGGACTGCCGATTATGGTCGCGGCCGCGCTGCTGGCAGCCCGCGCGTTCGGGCGCGGTCGGCAGG
>JBGSQO010000457.1:0-7273 GCA_041738055.1 Filomicrobium sp. | reverse complement strand
CATCAACGTGGCAGCACGGTCGCGCCCATCAGGTACTTGTCGATGGCGTGTGCCGCCTGCCGGCCCTCGCGGATCGCCCAGACGACGAGCGACTGGCCGCGGCGGACGTCACCGGCAACGAACACCGGGGCGTCGCCCTTGAGCTTATAGGCCATGTCGTCGGCATCCAGCCCCTTGAAGCGGCCCCGCGCGACGGGCGCCGCACCGATCTCGGCGACGAGGCCCTCCTCGATCGGACCGGAAAAGCCCATGGCGAGCAGCACGAGGTCGGCGTCGAGCGTGCCCTCCGATCCCGGCACCGGCTGCATCCGCTGGTCGACCTTGACGTAATGAAGTTTCTTGATCGCGCCGTCCTCGCCAGAGAAGCCGGTCGTCGAAATCTGGTAGATGGTTTCCGCACCCTCCGCCTGGCTCGTTGAGACCCGCAACTTCATCGGCCAGTGCGGCCAGTTCATCGCCTTGTTCTCTTTGGTCGGCGGCTTGGGCATGATCTCGAGCTGGGTGACGGACTTCGCGCCCTGGCGGAATGACGTGCCGATGCAATCGGAACCCGTATCGCCGCCGCCGATGACGATCACGTGCTTGTCCTTGGCGGAGATCTGGCGGGCGGTGTTGGGAATGGCTTCGCCTGCGACGCGGCGGTTCTGCTGCGGCAGGAAGTCCATCGCGTAGTGGATGCCGTCGAGGTCGCGGCCGGGGGCGCCGGCAAAGAAGTCGAACGGCTTTTCCGAGCCGATGGCGATCAGCACTGCATCGTGCGTCTTCACGAGTTCGGCGGCCGGCTGATCGACGCCGACGGTGACGTTGCAGTGGAAGGTCACGCCTTCGGCTTCCATCTGGCGGACGCGGCGCGCGATGACCTCCTTCTCCATCTTGAAGTCGGGGATGCCGTAGACCATCAAGCCGCCGGGCCGCGCGCTCTTCTCGTAGACGTGCACGTCGTGGCCGACGCGGGCGAGCTGCTGGGCGGCTGCCATGCCGGCGGGGCCTGAGCCGATGATCGCGACGCGCTTGCCGGTCTTGTGCTCAGGCGGCTGCGGCTTCATCCAGCCCTCCGCGATGGCGCGGTCGGCGATGGCGCACTCGATCGATTTGATGGTGACCGGATTGTCGTCGATGTTGAGCGTGCAGGCCGCCTCGCAGGGCGCCGGGCAGACGCGGCCCGTCACCTCGGGGAAGTTGTTGGTCGAGTGGAGGTTGCGGGCCGCCTCTTTCCAGTCGCTGTGGTAGACGAGGTCGTTCCAGTCGGGGATCTGGTTGTTGACCGGGCAGCCGTTGTGACAAAAGGGGATGCCGCAGTCCATGCAGCGCGCCGCTTGCGTCTTGGCCTCGGCGTCCGTCGTTGGCACGACGAATTCCTTGTAGTGCTTCAAGCGCTCCTCGACCGGCGCGTACTTGCGCTCGGCGCGGTCGAATTCGAGAAATCCTGTCGGCTTGCCCATGGTCTCACTCGTCCCGTCTGTGTCTTAGTCCAATTCGCGCTGGCGGATACGGCCGGGCGATATGATTGTCACGTTTCCGATCAACCGATCACCCAGCTCGATGATCGTACTTGCCAAGCGGTCCATCTCTGGTTCGAAGCGTATTCGCGCTTGATAGCCTCTCAGAACCACTATGCCGAGCGTCCGCTTGAGGTCGCGAAAAACGTGCGTTCCAAAGCCCACATCTTCTGTCAGTACTATCCGATCGGTCGAATTTGCCAAATCGATCAGATCGTGGTCGCTGGCCGATGGACACAAGTCGGTTGCCAAGGCGACTTCCGCGCCCAACGCGTCCAACTTGGCAGCCAGGATGGCCGGAAAGCATTCGTCGATCAGCAGCCTCATTCTGCAGCATCTTCAACCGAGTATTTCTCCGCTATCACGTCTGCCGCAAAGGCTTGGGCGGCTTGGATGTCCTCGAGAGTTAGTCGCGGATACTGCTTCACGAGCTGCTCAGGTGCTTCACCCGCTCCGAGCCAATGCAATACGGTCGCAACCGGGATACGAGTGCCCGCGATGCATGGTGTGCCAGCCATGACATCCGGATTGATCGAAATGCGCTGATGCTCCATTGCGCTCCAACCCTTTTCTCAAGTTCCGGTAGGCAGTCGTCGACCAGCAGCAGCAAGGCAACTACTCCGCAGCCGGCAATATGCTCTCGTCGCGCAGGTCGTCGGCGGCAAACATCTGCACTGCCATGATGTCTTCACGCGTGAGATCATATTCTCTGATCAGTTCATCGGTCGAAAGCCCGGTCCCCAGCATGCGAAGCACGAACTCGACGGTCACGCGCGTGCCTTTGATGACGGGCTTGCCCATCATCACGTTCGGATTGCAGCTGATGCGATCGTGGGGCATAGCCCGCCTCCCATCCTTGCTTGGCCTCAGACCTAGGCCTTTGCGCCCTTCCCGCCGCCGACCCCGACCTCCAGCCCACCAATACCGGTCGCGCCGGCGGCTTGGGCCTTGGCGAGATCCTGCAGGGCGCGGCGGTATTCGACCGGCATCACCTTCTTGAACTTCGGCAGATAGGCCGGCCAGTCGGCCAGGATCGCCTTGGCCTTGGCTGAGTTGGTGTAGTGGGCGTGCCGGCTGATCAGCTGATAGAGCCGCTCGACGTCCTGGCCCAGCATGTCGGCAATCGCATCGGCAAGACCGTTGCTGGCAAGTTCGCCCTTCTGGCCCATGATCTTCTGCAGGGTCGCGTCGTCGGCCGTAACCGGCTCTAGGGCGACCATGGCCATGTTGCACCTGCCCTCGAAGTCTCCCGCCTCGTCCAGCACGTAGGCGATGCCGCCCGACATGCCGGCCGCGAAGTTGCGCCCCGTCGGGCCGAGTACGACGACGACGCCGCCGGTCATGTACTCGCAGCCATGATCGCCGGTGCCCTCGATGACCGCACTTGCGCCCGAGTTGCGGACCGCAAAGCGCTCACCGGCGATGCCGCGGAAGTAGCACTCGCCCGTGATGGCGCCATACAACACGGTGTTGCCGACGATCATCGACTGCTCCGGCACGATGCCCGAGGTCGGGTCGGGCCGCACGATCAGCTTGCCGCCGCTGAGGCCCTTGCCGACGTAGTCGTTGCCCTCGCCGACGAGATCCAGCGTCACGCCCTTCGTCACCCAGGCCCCGAAGCTTTGGCCCGCCGTGCCCTTGAACGTGAACCAGATGGTGTCCTCGTCAAGCCCCGCATGGCCAAAGCTCTTGGCGATCGCGCCCGACAGCATGGTGCCGGCGGTGCGGTCGATGTTCTTGATCTTCAACTCGTGCTTGACCCGCTTGCCGTCTTCCAGCGCCGGACGGGCCAGCTCGATCAGGCGGTTGTCGAGCACCTTATCGAGCCCGTGATCCTGGGATTCGCTATGGCGGATAGCAACGCCCTTGGGCGGGCTCGGCTTGTGGAACAGCTTGGAAAAGTCGAGACCCTTGGCCTTCCAGTGCGAGATGGCGCGGTCCTTGTCGAGCATGTCGGACTGTCCGACCATCTCGGCGAGCGTGCGGAAGCCCATCGCCGCCATCAGCTCGCGAACTTCCTCGGCGACGAAGAAGAAGTAGTTGATGACGTGCTCGGGCTGGCCGGTAAAGCGCGCGCGCAGCACCGGGTCCTGCGTCGCCACGCCCACGGGACACGTGTTCAGATGGCACTTGCGCATCATGATGCAGCCGGCCGCGATCAGCGGAGCGGTCGCAAAGCCGAATTCGTCGGCGCCCAACAGCGCACCCACCACCACGTCGCGGCCGGTTCGCAGCCCGCCGTCGACCTGGACAGCGATACGACCGCGCAGGCGGTTGCCGACCAGCGTCTGGTGGGTCTCGGCCAGACCAATCTCCCACGGCGAGCCGGCGTGCTTGATGGAGGTCAGCGGGGACGCACCCGTGCCGCCCTCGAAACCGGAGATGGTGACGTGATCGGCGCGCGCCTTGGCGACGCCGGCCGCGACCGTGCCGACGCCGACCTCGGATACGAGCTTCACCGAGATTGCGGCCGCCGGGTTGGTGTTCTTCAGGTCGAAGATCAGCTGCGCCAGATCCTCGATCGAATAGATGTCATGGTGCGGCGGCGGCGAGATGAGGCCGACACCCGGCGTCGAGTGTCGCACCCTGGCGATCGTCGCGTCGACCTTGTGACCGGGCAGCTGACCGCCCTCGCCGGGCTTGGCGCCCTGGGCCATCTTGATCTGGATCATGTCGGCGTTGACGAGATACTCCGTCGTCACGCCGAAGCGGCCGGACGCCACCTGCTTGATGGCCGAGCGCATGCTGTCGCCATTGGGCAGCGGCTTGAAGCGGTCCGCCTCCTCGCCACCCTCGCCCGTGTTCGACTTGCCGCCGATACGGTTCATGGCGATGGCCAGCGTGGTGTGGGCCTCGCGCGAGATCGAGCCGAAGCTCATGGCCCCGGTGGCGAAGCGCTTGACGATCTCCTGGGCCGACTGGACTTCCTCGAGCGGAACCGGCTTGCGGCCCATCTCCTCGGCGGACTTGATCCGGAACAGACCGCGCATGGTCATCAGCTCGGCCGACTGGTCGTTGATCTGCTTGGCAAAGGCCCGGTACTTGTCGGGCAGGTTACCGCGCACGGCGTGCTGCAGGTCGGCGACGACGGTCGGCCGCCAGACGTGGGCCTCGCCGCGAATGCGGTAGGCGTACTCGCCGCCGACATCGAGCGTGTCCATGAGCACCGGCACGTCACCGAAGGCCGCCTTGTGGCGCTCGGTCGTCTCGATGGCGATTTCCTTGAGGCCGACGCCCTCGATCTGGGTATGCGTGCCGGTGAAGTACTTCTTCACGAAGCTCGTGCGCAGGCCGACGGCATCGAAGATCTGGGCGCCGCAATAGGACTGATAGGTCGAGATGCCCATCTTGGCCATGACCTTCAGGATCGCCTTGCCGATCGCCTTGATGAAGCGCTTCTTGACCTCGTGGCTGGTCAGCCCCTCGTCGAGGTCGGGCAGCATGGCATCCAGCGTCTCGAAGGCGAGATACGGATTGATGGCTTCCGCGCCATAGCCGGCGAGCGTGCAGAACTGATGCACCTCGTAGGCTTCACCCGTCTCGACGACGAGGCCGACGCGCGTGCGCAGCCCCTGCTTGATCAGATGGTGGTGGACAGCCGACGTCGCCAGCAGTGAGGGCACGGGCACGCGGCCGGGACCCGTGGCACGGTCGGACAGGATGACGATGTTGTACTCGCCCGAGCGCACCGCCTCCTCGGCCTCCGCACACGCGCAGTCGACGGCCGGCCCCAAGCCGGCAGCCCCCTGCTCGGCGGGGAAGGTGATATCGATAGTGATCGAGGAGAAGTTGTTGTCCTTGACCTCGCCGATGGAGCGGATGCGCTCCAGGTCCTCGTTGGTCAGGATCGGCTGATCAACCTCGAGCCGCTTCTGGTGCGAGGTGCCCTCCAGATCCAGGATGTTCGGGCGCGGGCCGATGAACGACACGAGGCTCATGACGAGTTCCTCGCGGATCGAGTCGATCGGCGGGTTCGTCACCTGCGCGAAGTTCTGCTTGAAGTAGGTGTGCAGGAGCTTCGACTTCGAGGACAGCGCCGAAATGGGCGTGTCGGTGCCCATGGAGCCGACGGCCTCCTGGCCGGTCGCCGCCATCGGGCTCATCAGGAACTTCACGCTCTCCTGCGTGTAGCCGAACGCCTGCTGCAGATCGATGAGGTCGGCCTTGGTGCGCTTGGCGCGGCCCTTGGCGCGCTCTGGCAGCGGCAGGTCGGAGACCATGATCTGGGTCGACTTGAGCCAGCTCTCGTAGGGGTGGCTCGCGGCGATCTGGGCTTTCAGGTCGTCGTCGGAGACGATGCAGCCCTTCTCCAGGTCGATGAGCAGCATCTTGCCCGGCTGCAGGCGCCACTTCTTGACGATGTCCTTCTCGGCGACCGGCAGCACGCCGGATTCCGAGGACATGATGACGATGTCGTCCTTGGTGACGAGATAGCGGGCCGGGCGCAGGCCGTTGCGGTCGAGCGTCGCGCCGATCTGGCGGCCGTCGGTGAAGGCCATGGCGGCCGGGCCGTCCCACGGTTCCATCAGCGCGGCGTGGTACTCGTAGAAGGCGCGGCGCTTGGCGTCCATCTGCGGATTGCCGGCCCATGCTTCGGGGATCAGCATCATCGCCGCATGCGTCAGCGAGTAGCCGCCGAGCACCAGGAATTCCAGCGCGTTGTCGAAACAGGCGGTGTCGGACTGGCCCTCGTAGGAGATCGGCCACAGCTTCTCGATGTCGTCACCGAACAGCGGCGAGGACACGGAGGCTTCGCGCGCGGCCATCCAGTTGACGTTGCCGCGCAGCGTGTTGATCTCGCCGTTGTGGGCGACCATCCGATAGGGGTGGGCGAGCTTCCAGCTGGGGAAGGTGTTGGTCGAGAAGCGCTGGTGGACGAGGGCCAGGGCAGACGTAAAGCGCGGGTCGCTCAGGTCCTTGTAGTAGGCCTTGACCTGGAACGACAGGAACATGCCCTTGTAGACCAGCGTCCGCGTCGACAGCGACACGGTATAATGACTGATATCGCGGCCCTTGTAGGCATCATTGATGGCGTTGGAGACGCGCTTTCTGGCGATGTAGAGCTTGCGCTCGAAGGCGTCCTGGTCGCCCTTGAAGCCGCCGCGACCGACGAACACCTGCGCATGACAGGGCTCGGTCTCGATGACGAGCTTGGACATCGAGGCGTTGTCGACGGGCACCTTGCGCCAGCCGAGCAGCGACAGCCCTTCTTCCTTCAGGATGCGCGCCCATACCGTCTTGCAGTGCTTCATCAGGCGTTCGTCGGGCGGCATGAAGACGTGGCCGACGGCGTAGTTGCCGGGCTGCGGCAGCGAGAAGCCGGCGACCTGACACTCCTGCGCCAGAAACGCATGCGGGATCTGCACCAGAATGCCCGCGCCATCGCCCGCCAAGGGATCGGCCCCGACCGCGCCACGGTGCTCGAGGTTCTCCAGGATCTGCAGGGCGTCTTGGACGATCTTGTGCGACTTCCGGCCCTTCATGTCGGCGATGAAGCCGACACCGCAGGCATCGAACTCGCGGGCGGGATCGAACAGGCCCTCGGCCTGCGGGCGGGTCGCCACGCCGCGGCTCGCAGCAATTTCCTCGTTCCGGGTCGTGTGATCCATGTCCTGCCCTTGTCGGTCGAATGGCGGAGGTATCGTATGGCGGGTGTCCCCGGCGCGCCAGCGTGTCGCGGCCAGCGGCAGCGCGGGAAATTGGAAGCCTCAGTGCGACCCGTTACGGTCGAATGCGGCGCGGCGGCTCAGTCGGCCGTCGGTCGGCGTTTTCGC
>JBGSQO010000439.1:0-3813 GCA_041738055.1 Filomicrobium sp. | reverse complement strand
GGCCACCGCTCGCGGCGATCTCGTCGCGGGCGGCGAGCACCCGCGACAAGAGATCGGCGAGTTGGGCGCGCGCCTGGAGATCGCGCAGGCCCGGCGTGTTGGGCGAGGAGATGTTGACGGTGAAGGTGCTCGCTACATCGTAGAAGGCGTTCAGCCCGGCGACATAGTCGGCCGCCCGGTCGGCGCTATCTTTGTTGGCCCCGATGTTGACGGCGATGATGCCGGAGACCCTGGGCCTCAGGCTGGTCAGCCGGGTGAGTGCTGCCGCATGGCCTTCGTTGTTGAAGCCCAGCCGATTGATGACGGCCCGCTCGGCGATGAGGCGGAACACGCGCGGTTGCGGATTGCCCGTCTGCGGCTTGGGCGTCACCGTGCCGATTTCAGCGAACCCGCAGCCGAGGCCAAGGACGGCTTCGGGCACCCGCGCGTCCTTGTCGAAGCCCGCCGCAATGCCGACCGGGTTGGGAAACGTGAGCCCCATGACCGTCTGGGCCAGTTGCGGCTGAGCAGGAGACGTATCGCGCGGATAGCTACCGAGTTCGAGCGCCCGCAATGTCAGCTCGTGGGCTTCCTCCGGCGGCAGCGCGAACAGCATCGGCCGGGCGAGATCGAACAGGCCGGACAGCATCAGGCAATCCCCTCCGGCAGGACCGGCACGCCGTCAGCGCCAACAGGCAGCGGCATCACGCTGACTGCCGCGCCAGCCGGCAGCGGACTGTAGAGATGAGGAAACAGCGCACCGCCCCGCGAGGCCTCCCAGACCAGCGACTCGCCCAGGTCCAGAGCGCGAAACGCCACCAGCACGAGCCCGGACTGCCCGCGGAAATGCTTGGACGCCGTGCCCACCAGCTGATCAGCCGCCGAGAGGTGAATGAAGCCGTCGCGCGCATCGTCCGCCGAGCCAGGGTAGGCGCCCGCCGCGACCGCCTGCTGCCAGTCGGCTTCGGGAAGGATCTTATAGACGATGCTCGGGTCCACCCGGTTTCCCGATGTGCTCATTCGGTCTCACGCCTCCGATTTCATCTTGCCCGCCCCCGAGAGACCGTTGAAGGTCAGACTTTTTCGCCATTCTGGCTGAGTGCTTTTGCCTCTGCGGCTATAATTGCGGCTGATCGGGTATGCTATGCCGGATATTAGGGAGTTTCGCCACCACCGAAAGCAGTCGCTTGCACGCGACCCCAGAGAGCCGACGGACTGCGCCCGACGAGGCCAGCCGTTGGCCGGCCGAATGGAGACGAAATCGCCGCGACAGCCCCGGCGTGTCGAGGAAGCCGAGAGTTCCGGCGCCCAACAAAAACAACGAACCGAGAAGCGAACGTCACGATATGTCCCAGCGTCCCACACCCAACAGTCTTTCCGCATCGAGCCCGCACCGTTCCGGTCCAAGCGAACGCCGCTACCCGAGCGCGGGCGAGCCACAGCCCCAGCTGCGCAAGTGCCTGGCTCCAGGTGTTTTTTCAGCAGTCTTCTGCTGTAGCGGCTGCTGATCGCGCCGCCGTCGTGCCGCGCTCACCTGCGCAACGCTGTCCGGCATGACCGGTCGGGGGATCGCCAACGAGCCATCTCCGGGCACCCTCGCCCCGTTGCGACGGAAAACCACCGAGCGGCCCAAGTGGCCGTTAATCGACCGGACGTACTTCAGGACTTCGCCGATGCCCGCCGCCCCCCGACTCTCCGTTGGCCTGATGGCCCTGGAGCACCTGTTCTCGGACGGATTCGAGTTCCACTTGCCGTGGTTCCAGCGCGCCTATGCCTGGCAGCACCCGCAAGCCAGCCGTCTGCTCGCCAACATCATCGAGGCCATGGAGCGGGAAGGCGAAGCGGGCTTCTATATGCTGGGCAGCATCATGCTGGCCCGCAAGGACGCAGAGTCCGCCACGTCGATCGTCGATGGGCACCAGCGCACCATGACGCTGACCATCCTGTTCGCGGTGCTGCGCGACATGGAAGAGGACGCCGAGATGCGCGCCCGCCTGTCCGCACTTGTCGAACATCCGCCCGCCCCCGGGACGGCCGAGCATTCCTATCGCCTCAAGCCGCAAACGGCACTGGCCGAGTTCCTGGAAGCCTTCGTGCAGGCTCCAGGCGCCACGCTCGCCTATCCCGACGTCGCCATCGATAGCCTGTCGGAGACCGAGCGCAACATCCTGGAGAACCGGGACCACTTCCGAACCGATCTGGAGGGCCGCGAGGATGGCCCCGATATCCGCCACCGCCTCGTGGAATTCCTGCTGTCGAACTGCTACGTCATCGTGCGGGTCGCCGGAACCGAGGACGACGCTTGGCAGATGCTGCGCATCGAGGAGACGACACGCCTCGATTTCAGCGCCAGCGACAATGCCAAGGCCTCTCTGCTCTCGGTGATGAGCCCGCAGCAGCGCGGCGAGGCGGGCCGCATCTGGGAAGGCTGCGAGCAGGCGCTCGGCCCCTCCGAGACGTATGGTCTGCTCTGTTACGTCCGCACGCTGCGCCTGCGTCGCCGCTCCAGCGCGCCGTTGGAGACCGACATCTGCCGGCTGTTCAAGCTCGACCGTGACGGCCTGCCGTTCATGCGCGACGTCATGCAGCCCTACGCGGGGGCGTTGAAGGGCCTGCGCGGGGATCTCTCGGTGGCGAGCGATCCGGCGACCGCCGCGACGATTGCCCGGCTGCGCATGCTGATGAGCTGGATCAACCCGCAGATCTGGGTGCCGCCCGCGCTGCACTGGCTGACCACACGCTCGCCCGCCGACCCCGAGACCGCCCTGTTCTTCTCCCGTCTCGACCGCCTCGTCTGGATCATGCGCATTGCCGGAATCGACCCGGATCGCCAGGAAACCCGCCTCATCGCGGTGGCAAACGACATCGACAAGCACACCAGCGTCGACCGCTTCCCCGAACTCAAGATCGACTCGAAGATGCGCAAGACCGCCTATCGCGCCCTGGACAGCGCGACGTTTCGCGCCAAGCGCTTCGCCACCCCGGTCCTGCGCCGGCTGTCCCTGGAAAGCCTGTCGCAGTCGCCCGGCCCCGCTCCCGACCCCGACGACGACATCACCGTCGAGCACGTGCTGCCATTGAACCCGACGCCGGACAGCCAGTGGCTCGCCGACTTCGGAACGCCACGGCGCATTCTGGACCACGCCAACCGGATCGGGAACCTGACGCTCCTGACGTTCCCGGAGAACCAGGAGGCCGGGATCGAAGATTGGCCGATCAAGCAGGGCGTGTTCAACCGATCGAAGTTCGCGCTGGCGCGCGAGGCCTCTGCGGCACAGGACTGGACCCCGGATCTGATCGCGGCGCGTGGGCTGTCCATGATTTCGCGCCTGTTCCGAGAGTGGGACCTGCCGTTGGGTTGATCCGATAGACCCGGTCTCGGACCGATGCGCTTGACTTGAACGGCCGTCCTCGACTCTTGTCGGGCTGCACCTGCTCCCACCACTCACCCGCCCGCCACTCGCCACGCACCCGCACATGACCCGACAGCTCCGCTCCGAGGACCTCAACATCGGCGCCCTTCTGGGCGGCCAGTTCGCCTTTGCGATTCCGGCTTTCCAGCGCGACTACTCCTGGCGCCGGGGTGAGGCCGAGCGACTGATCGACGACCTGATCGGCTCCTGCCTCAACGCCCGCGAGACGACCGAGCCCGTGCCCTATTTCCTCGGCACCATGCTGTTCGTCCCGGTCGCGCCGGCTCACGACCACGAGGCGGACCTGCCGTGCGACGTCATCGACGGCCAGCAGCGGCTCGTCACCCTGACCATCCTGCTGGCCGTGCTGCGCGATCTGACCGAGGGCGAGCATCGCGCCCGCGCGACCCAGTGCATCGCG
>JBGSQO010000396.1:0-3113 GCA_041738055.1 Filomicrobium sp. | reverse complement strand
CGCTGTTGCCGGCCGCGATCAGGGCATTGCGCACGACTCGGTCACGCCCGGTGCGCTTGACGGGTGTTCCGGCAAAGCGGCTGCGGAAGGCGGCATCGTCGAGAGCGAGCAGGTCGGCCAGCGGCGGGTTGTCGGTTGCTTCAGTCGCGGCAAAGCGCGCCTCCCGTGCGGCGGCGGCGAACTTGTTCCACGGACAGACGGCAAGGCAATCGTCGCAGCCGAATACGCGGTTTCCGATGGGCTTGCGGAACTCATGCGCGATGTGGCCCTTGTACTCGATGGTCAGGTAGGCGATGCAGCGCCGCGCATCGAGCTGATAGGGCGCGGGAAAAGCGTCGGTCGGGCAGATGTCGAGACAGCGCCGGCAACTGCCGCAGTGGTCCGTCTCCGGGGGATCGGCCACCAGCTCGGCCGCGCTGAGGATCAATCCCAGGAACAGCCAGGAGCCGTGAGCGCGCGACACGAGATTGGTGTGCTTTCCCTGCCAGCCGAGTCCGGCGGCGGCCGCCAACGGCTTCTCCATGATGGGGGCCGTATCGACGAACACCTTGAGGTCGGCGCCGGTCTCGGTGGCAACGAAGCTGGCGAGCTGCTTAAGACGCCCCTTCAAAACATCGTGATAGTCGCGACCCTTGGCGTAGACCGAGATCGCCGCGTGGCTGCGCGCCTCCAACGCAGCGAGCGGTTCCGGCGTCGGGGCATAGCTCATGGCCACCGCAATGACGCTTCGGGCGTTCGCCATGAGTTGCAGGGGATCGGCCCGGCGGCTTGCCGTCTCGGCCATCCAGTCCATATCGCCATGGCGACCGTCGGCGAGGAAGGCCATCAGCCGCGGTCCAGCCTCGGCAATCGCAGCCGGCCGTGTGATCCCGAAAGCATCGAAGCCCAGCTCGCGAGCGCGGATCGCCAACCGGTTCTCCAGCCGACCCGATCTGGCCACCACAGCGCTCACGGCCGCACCTGACGGGTAAGCCTCAGAAATCGAGGTTGGTGTAGTGCATCGGCGGCGGTGCGCCCGGAATGCGGTCGGCCAGCAGCGCGCGGAACGACGGCCGCGATTTCACCCGCGCATACCAGTCCTTGGCCAGCGGCACATCCTCCCATGGCACCTCGCCGAGATAGTCGATCGAGGACAGGTGCGCGGCCCCTGCGATATCGGCGAAGGAGAAGTCCTCGCCCGCCAGCCAGCGCCGTCCGTCGGCCAGATAGCCGATATAACCCATGTGATAGCGCAGGTTGGCGCGGATGGCGCGCAGGATCTCGGCGTCGGGCGTGTGCGTTGCTCCCGGCGCCAGCCGGGCATAGATCTTTTCGTGCAGCAGCTCGCGCGTTACCTCCCGGTCGAGCTTGCCGTGGAACCAGTCGACCAGCCGGCGCACCTCGGCGCGATCCTCCCGCGTGCCTGGAAACAGCGGCGATACGCGCGCGTCACCCGGCTGGCGCTTCAGTTCTTCCGCCACATACTCCGAGATGGCATAGGCCCCGCACAGAATAGGTCCCGCCTCGATCTCCAGAACCGGCAATTCGCCAGCCGGATTGAGCTGCAGGAAGGCTGCCCGCATCTCCCACGGCCGCTCCTCGACGACGCCCACCTCGATACCGAGTTCGGCCAGCACGATGCGGATCGAGCGGGAACGCGGGCATAGCCGGAAGTGCGTGAGCTTGTGCATCGGTCGAACGGCTACTCCTTGATCCGGCGTCGGACACTCTGCGGCCAGAGCCGGTTCACACTATCGCGTCCGGACGAACCGCTGACAGATCCGGCTATCGGATCGGCTGGCCGGCATTTTCCTTGTTTGCACCTTCCGATACTCGTTTCCAGAGCCGGCTGGAAGGCGCGGGACTCTTGTATGCGCCTTCCGACACTCGTTCCGAGAGCCGGCCGGAAGGCGCGGTCAGCCGAGAGCGATGTGTCCGCATTTCGTTCGGTTGGTATTATCATCACCGCGATTTGCGGCGATGATTCGTCAAGGCACAATCCTGAGTTGAACCATGTTGCACGTCATTTGAGCATACGCTGTGCACGGCACTATTGCGGCGCTCGCGGACCGGCCCATCGGCGTGGCCGTGCCGCGTCAACGCTTCCCTAATCCTGTAGACTCATTGCTTTGCCCTTGCCGGAGCCAGGATCTGCGTGGTCTCACTCCGCGATTGGTGTCGCGCCGTCGGAGAACGGCCGCGTCGACCCGGACGACAACGGTAGGGGAACACACATTGTGGACACGCTGAGCGCCATTCTACTCGGGTTGATCGAGGGTCTCACCGAGTTCATTCCGGTGTCCTCGACGGGCCATGTCTTGCTCGCCGGTCACTTCATGGGCTTCAAGTCTCCGGGCAAGACGTTCGAGGTGCTGATCCAGCTCGGCGCCATCCTGGCCATCCTCACCGTCTACTTCGCCCGCCTGCTGCGCATCCTGCTCGACCTGCCGTATGAGCCGCTCACGCGTCAATTCGTCCTCGGCGTGCTGGCCGCGTTCCTGCCGGCGGCGATCATCGGCGTCGCGGCCCATTCGTTCATCAAGACGGTCCTGTTCGAGAGCCCGATGCTGATCTGCATTACGCTGATCCTGGGCGGGATCGTGCTGCTGTTCGTCGACCGGCTGGCGCTGACGCCGCGCTACACCGATGCCATGAGCTTTCCCATCTCGCTCGCCGTCATGATCGGGCTGTTCCAGTGTCTGGCCATGATCCCGGGCGTTTCGCGGTCGGGGGCCACCATCGTCGGCGCGCTGTTGCTCGGGGCCGACAAGCGCTCGGCGGCGGAGTTCTCGTTTTTCCTGGCCATGCCGACCATGGCGGGTGCCTTCGCCTACGATCTCTACAAGAACTGGTCGGGGATCGACGCGGGCGATGCCACCAACATCGTCATCGGCTTCGTGACGGCCTTCATCGCCGGCGTCATCGTCGTGCGGTACTTGCTGGATTTCGTCAGCCGCCACGGTTACGCGCTGTTCGGCTGGTGGCGCATCATCGTCGGCGGCCTGGGGCTCGGCGCCCTTCTCGTGCTCGGCTGAGCCTGCAGACGTCGACCGTGGCCCAAGTGAAGTGCCGGGGCTAACGCCGCCCCGGACCCGGCGCAGCCGGAGGCTGTTTGCCCTGCTCCTGGGCGACGG
>JBGSQO010000361.1:0-3090 GCA_041738055.1 Filomicrobium sp. | reverse complement strand
CGTAGCCGATGCGGCCCTTGAGCGCGGCCACAGTCTCGGCGCTCAGCGTGGCACTGGCGGTTGCCGCCCACGGCTCGCCGAGAAACTCGCCGGCGTATGTCTCCGACGCGCTGCCGCCGATGTCGCCCAGCATGACTTCGGCTTCCACGCCCAGGATGAGGTTGCCCGATTGGATCTGGTAGCCGCCATGCAGGCCTCCGAAGCCACCCGAGAGGTCGAAGGCTTCCTCGTCGGCCGTGCCGAAGCCGCCTCCACCGTGGGCGCCGAGATAGAGACCGTTCCAGATCGGAGCCAGAGGTCGTCCGAACGACGGCTCGAAGGATTGCCCCGCAGCCGCCGAGGCCACGAGACAGAGCGCCGACGCCAGAGGCGCCGAGCGAAGATGATGACGCATGAAGATCCCACCAGGTACGCGATACGAAACCCTAGCCCAGGATGGCGGCCACCAACCGCCGTCCGTGGACGTCCAGACCCTATGCGGGCAGGGTTAACGGCTCGTTAACCGCGGTTGCGGGCCGTCTTCACGCGCAGGTCGAAACACAAAGCCGCCGCCCGCACATGCAGGTCGGCGGCCCCGTTAAGCCGATCGGGTCAACTCCGAGTTGCATCAGTTGAAATGGTAGGTGAGGCCGCCGCGGACTACGGTGAACTCCATCTCGACCTCGTAGGAGTCCCCTGAGCCCACGCTCTCTTGCATTTCGAAGGAGTCGTCTTCGAAGCGATAGTAGGAGACGTCGATGTTGGCGCTGAGATTGGACAAGACACGGTAACTAGCACCGCCGCCGACCGTGAAGCCTGTCAGGACTTCCGACCCGCTGCGTTCATCCGAAAAGGTGACTCCGCCGCCACTTGCGACGGCAGTCTGATCGATGTTCAGTTCAGTCCAAGCGATACCGCCGCTCGCGTGGAGGAGAGCTGGCCCGAACGCATAGCCTAGCTTGCCACGCAACTCATAGAGGTTACGCAAGGCCACATCCAAGTCCACCGCGAAGCTGATTGGAAAACCGAAGCTCGCGTCGACTCCGCTCTCATGCTCCTCACCGGAGATGGAGCCCAACGAGACGCCGCCCTCCACACCGAAGACGAACCGTCCCGTTTGCCACGCATAACCTCCATTGATGCCGCCTAAGCCGCCGCTCAGGTCGACGGTATCGTCATCATCCTCGCCATCGTTGCCACCCCATGCCCCGCCACCGTGCACGCCGGCATAGACGCCGGTCCAGATCGGCGGGCCGCTCTGAGCGAGGGCGGGGGCGCTGACCAGCACCGATGCCGCGAGCGCAACGACAATTGTCCGAGAGATGGCAATCATGGCAACCCTGTCCACTCGTTGTTTAGCCTCGCAGCAATACCCCGATACCTGCCGAAGATCAATGCGACGCGCTCGGATGAACGGGGTTCGTTCGGTAGAATGTGCCCCTCTCAACACACCCGCCGAAAGCCCTACTCCGCCGCGCCCCCGCCTGCCCCCAGGCTCCGCTCGCCCGCCGAGATCGCGGCTGCCCCGCTCTGCGCCTCCATCAGCTTCTGCGACAGCGTGATCTTCTGCCAGATCTTGCCGGACATATTGGATGTGATCTGCCCCAGGTCGCTGGAGGCATCGATGATGACCGGGTCACGCGTGCCCTGGGCGTAGAGCGCGGCGATCTTGGCCGACAGCGACAGCATCTCCGCGCAGTAGTCGAGATAGCGCGCCAGCTCGAACGGGGTCATGGCGCGCTGCGGCGAGGACGGCGTCGAGGTGCCGACCGTCGACACCCGCGAGGGGTCCTTGGTCAGCTGGTGCATGTCGATGACGTGGATGATCGAGCGCAGTTCGTGCAGGTCCTTCAGCGCCCGCTCGCGGTGCCAGCGGCCTTCCAATGAGGCGAGAAACCAGATGCCGGCCCCCGTCACGATCAGGATGTTGACCGCCGCATCGATTCCTTCGAGCACGCCGAACAGGTTTTCGGCATCCCGCTTCACCTCGATGATGGTGCCGACATAGGCCAGAAACGCCAGCCCGATCACGAGCAGCAGACCGATGGCGGCCCGGAGCGGCACGTTGGGGCGGCTCGCCGCCTCCACCTTGGCCCGGCTGGTGCGCGCGATGGCTACCAGTTCCGAGCAAACCTTGGCGAGACCCGAGCCGGGGAAGCGCTCGGAGATCCGCCGCTCCAGCGTCTGGACGGTCGTGATGATTGAATCGGGATTGAGCGTGCGGTACGGCATGGACCATTCCGATGGCCGACCGATGCGGCAGCAGTGCGGCGACGCACCCGACCGGCGAGCCGAACTCAACGGCCCTTCGCCACGACCTCCGCCGGCACCACCACCGTCCGCCGATAAAGATGCCAGCTCGCATAGCCGAGTGCCGGCAGCACGAACGGCAACAGCAGAAACCCGCTGGCGATCGCCATGCCCATCAGCGCCGCGATCGTCACGCACCACAGCCCCATGGTGACGGGGTTCAGCGACACCAGCCGCACACTCGTGATGATCGCGCTCATGACGTCCACGTCCTCGCGGTCGAACAGCAACGGATAGGTGATGACCGAGATCGAGAACACCAGCATCGCGATGACCGCGCCGACGGCATGGCCGACGAGCAGGAACAGGAAGCCTTCGTCGGTCGTGGCGATGCGCCCGACCAGTTCGCGCGGGTCCAGCGCTTCGGCGCCGAAGAAGCCAAGCGTCAGCATGGCGGCGATGTCCATCCAGATGAAGAACGAGAAGCTGGTGATCAGCGCCATCCACCTGAGATCGCAGTTGCAGGTCTCGCGGAACGCCCCGCCGATGCCCGCGAACGTCGGCCTCTCGCAGCGCTCCAGCTTGCGGCTGACGTCGTAGAACGCGCCCGCCACGAACGGCGCGATCAGCGCAAACCCCATCGCCAGCGGATACACCAGGAACGGCATGTCGAGCTTGATGAGCAAGGCCGCCAGCAGCCACCCGCCGAGCGTATAGATGGAGGCAATCGCCAGACTGACCAGCGGGGCTTTCAGAAAGTCGCCGACTCCGAGCCTCAGGATCGTCCCGATCTCGCCGACCCCGACGGGCCGCGTCTGAAACCCGCCGACGCTGGGCGCGGCCTTGACCGCCCCGCCGCCC
>JBGSQO010000305.1:0-2709 GCA_041738055.1 Filomicrobium sp. | reverse complement strand
CGAGCGTGTCGCCCGCGCGATATCCATGCCCGGCTCCGACAGCGACGCGACAGCCGCATTGAGCGAGCCGTCCTCCAGCCGCTTCAAGAGACCCGCCTCGCCTTCGGCCGGCAGCACGATGGAGACGACCTCGTCGAGCCGGCCGAGCTTGTCGGCCCCGACGCTGTTGAGGAACTTGCGGAAGCCCTCGTGGCGCTCGGCGATCTCCAGCGCTTTGACGTGTGCGGCCTGGAACTGCCGCCACACCGAGACCACGCGGGCCGCCGACTGCTGGCCGATCTCGCGCACGTGCAGTTTGATCTGCTCGGCGATGCCGTTGGCCAGTTCCTCCTGCACCTTGCGCTTGGTGTCCTCCGACTTCATCTCCTGGGCGATGATCGGCAGCACGCCGTGGCGCAGATCCCAGACGTCCTTGGCGATCAGCACGAGCCCGACGCCACCGGCCACGACAGAGACCAGCCGCGACAGCACACTGCCGACGATGCGCGCGCCGACCGTGCGGGCAAGACCGGCCAACTGCCGGCGTACCAGCAGGATGGCAGCTCCAGCGAGTCCCTCGCTCGATTGCGCCGCGACGCTGCCTGGGCCGATCTCTTCGCCCGCCCCGGACTTGACGGCGAAGTCCCGGCCCGCCTCGGCGCCGACGATATCGGACACGGTCGCCCCGTAGCGGGGACCCAGATACGCCTGCAGGCACTTGAGCGCAGGCTCGGCGGCGACCCGGCTCGCCTGCTCGATGCTGGAGCCGACGACGGCGCTGACCCCGACGGCGAGACGCTCGATCGCTTCCTTGACGACCTCGGAGCGATAGGTCCGCTCCGCCACCTCAGTCGCCAGTTTCTGCGCCTCCTCGGTGGACGTGATCGACTGCAGCAGCGTGCCCCAGCCGGTTTTCTCGCGCACCTCGGCGACCGCGATATCGACCCGCGCGTCGATGAGGGTGTCGAGCCCTTCCTTGCGCCACTGGTCGGAGACGATGGCCTTGTAGTCGACGCCGGAAAGATCATTTTCGAGGGCCCGGATGGTCACCGCCTCGATGGCTGCGGCGAACGCGGCCTCGTCGTGGGCCGCGCAGGCCACCAACTCACCCCGGCTCATCAGCGGCTCGGCGACGGTCGCCGACGCCAGCGGCGCCGTCACCAGCGACAGGATGACGAGCATCGAGACCAGCTTATGGACAGGCTTTGTCACGATGGACTCCAGAAGCGACGGACAGACGGTCTGCGAGACGAACGGACCGAGCCGGCATCCGTTCCCGCCGGGACGCAAGCAAGCCGCCCAGCACGACCTCACAGCTACGCAACCTTACCCCTCACTCTATACAAGGCCGATGAGGCCACGACAGTGGCAATCCCGCCAGACCGAGGAACAACCGTTTTCACGGCCGTCTCGCCGTCGTTGACCTTGGACGGTGACACCCCCATAGGATCGCCGGTTCAAAAAGACGCGAGCCCGGCAGGCAACAGCACGACCAGCCGACTCGCGCGCCGTCCTGACTAAAGGGGAGACGACCGACCATGAACGCGACCCTGCTCGCCATTGCCGCTTACGTGGCCGTGCAGTTCGCCATCGGCATCTGGGTCAGCCGGCGCATTTCGACGCAAAGTGACTACATCAACGCCGGCCGCCAGCTCGGCCCGATGGTTGGCGCCTTTTCCGTGTTCGCCACGTGGTTCGGCGCCGAGGCCATCGTCGGCGCTGGCGGCGCCGTCTATGCCGACGGCCTCAACGGCGCGACCATCGACCCGTTCGGCTATGCGGCAGCCCTGGTGATCTCCGGGCTCGTCATGGCCATGCCACTGTGGCGGCGCGGTTATCTCACCTTCGGCGACTTCTTCCGCGACCGCTACTCGCCCGCCGTCGAGCGCCTCGCGGTCCTTCTCATCCTGCCGGGTCCAATCATCTGGGCAGCCGCACAGATCCGTGGCTTCGGCGTCGTTATGGGTGCCGCTGGCGATATCCCGCTGGCGACCGGCATCATCGTCGGCACGATCGTGATCGTCGCCTACACCGCCATCGGCGGCCTGCTGGCGGACGCCTATACCGACGTGCTGCAGGGCATTTCCATCGTCATCGGCCTGATCGTCATCGCCTGGATGGTGGCAGCCGAACTTGGCGGCATCTCGCAGGGCCTTGCCACAGTTCCAACCGCGCGCATGACCTATGCATCCGGCGACATCGGCACCCTGACGCTCATCGAGCAATGGCTGATCCCGATTTGCGGCACCATGGTGTCGATCGAGCTGATCTCGCGGATGCTGGCGACCCGCTCGGCGCTGACCGCCCGCAACGCCACGATCATCGGCGGCAGCATGTACCTGCTCGTCGGCCTGATCCCGGTCTTTCTCGGCCTCGTCGGGCCGACATTGGTGCCGAACCTCGAGAATTCCGAAGAGATCGTGGCCAAGCTCGCCGCGATGTATCTGTCACCGTTCTTCTTCGTCGTCTTCACCGGCGCCATCGTCTCGGCCATCCTGTCGACGGTCGATACCGCGCTTCTGGCCGCCGGATCGATGCTGTCCCACAACGCCGCCCGGCCGTTCATGGAGAGCCTGGCTGAGCGCACGCGCCTCGCCCTGACCCGCCTGACGGTCGCCGTCCTCGGTGTCGCAGCCTGCATCATCGCACTGTCGTCCGAGTCGATCCACGACCTGGTGGAAACCGCGTCCGCCTTCGGCAGCGCCGGGCTCGTCGTCGTCGCCCTGTTCG
>JBGSQO010000259.1:0-3158 GCA_041738055.1 Filomicrobium sp. | reverse complement strand
CGAGGCCGCGCCCGTATAGGCGAACAGGTTCAAAACGCGCGGGCGCTCGATGCCGGCGGCTTTGGCTTCCGCGATGGCCTCCAGCATCCACATCCAGTGCGGGTGCTGCTCGGGAAACAGCCCCAGATGCCAAAGCCCCTGCAGGCGCAGCCGCATGGTGATGCCGTCGAGCGGGACCGGCCAGCTCTCGGGCACCGGCCTATCGATGCGCCACCGACCCTTCTCCTCGTCCTCGTCGGAGGCTGAGAACACGGCGTGCGCCTTCCCCCACTCGGTCTCGGGCAGCGCCTTGGCCCACAGCGCCTGTCGCTCGGGGCGGTCGACCAGCACTTGCCCGAACCGCTCCAGCTTGCGGCCTTGGCCACTGTCGATCAGCGCGTAGCCGGCAAAGCCCGTCGTGGTGATGAGGCTCAACGATGTCGGGCGCGCAAGCATAGGGGCCAGGTCGGGTTGAGGGCGGAGGGGGTCCGTAGCACGCGCAGTGGCCAGGGTCGAGGGGCGGGGTGATGGCTCACGGCCGCTCCAGATCGGACAAGACCGCCATCAACCCGTCGATGCTTCCGGTCTCGGCATATTGCTGGGCCTGGATGACGAGCTTCAGCTTCTTGGCCAGCAGTGCGAGTTGGCGGTGCTCGTTTTCGGTCCGCTTGCGCGCGGCATCGACCTCGATGCCTTCGGCCTCGGCCATGATACGCCGCACCTCCGCCAGCGTCCGCTCGTTGTTGATGCCGGCAGTCTTCAGGTAGGCCTTGAGCGCGTTGAGCCCTTCTGTCGCGATCGCTTTGGCCTCGTCGCGGACGGTCCGACTGTCCTGCTGGTCGACGATCGCATCGAGCACCTGACTGAGCGCACTGTTGAGCTTGCTCATCAGGCCTTGCCGGGCTGCCGGATCGAGTGGAAGCGACAGCGCTCCTTCTCGGCGCCGCGTCTGGTCCCGCTCCCAGGCCTCGCGGCGCGAAGCGACGAAGGTTCGGACGATGTGCCGGGTCGCATCGATGGCGCGCGGGGACTTCAGTACGGTGGCCGCCATGACGACGCCGTGCTCGGTGAAGGCTCGCGGTAGATGTCGGGCACCGCCCCAGGCCGAACTTGACATCGCAATTTGCGACTTCAAGTCGTCCAGTTCCTCCCGCGTGAGCCGGAAAGCGAAGTCGTCCAAAAACTTGTCCTGGTTCCGATTGACCTGCTCATTGAGCCGTCTCGTCTCGACAGCGAACAGGCGGGCCACGTCGAAATCCAGCACCACGCGCTCACCCCTGAGTTCGTAGACTGTGATCGCCGCAGTTGCTTCGATGCTGGCTCGGCTGTCTGGCAGGTCGCTCATGACTCATTCTCTTGAGGTCGCATATTGCGACTTCAGGATGAACCGTCGGCGAACCAATGCCAACTGCCTTTGCGGCCACGCCAATACCGCAGCCCGCTGTCACAAGCTCTCCGTCGTCCGGCGGAGGCGGTGGGCGAGCAGGCGCATCAGCATCAGCGCGAAGTTCGGGTCGTGGCGGACCAGGGCGAGGAAGGCGGCCTTGTCGATGACCGCCAGCCGGCTCGGCTCGACCGCAATGGCGGTGGCACTGCGGGGCGATCCGTCGATCAGCGCCATCTCCCCGAAGATGCCGCCGGGGCCGATGTTGTCGACGATCAGGCCGCCCGACTTGATGCCGACGCGGCCTTCGGCGACAACGAACATCTCGGCTCCCGTCTCGCCCTCGAGGAAGATTCGCGCACCCTCCTCGACGGGTCTCATCACCGCCCCGGCCGAAGCGAGCGCGCTGAAGTCGAAGACGGTGTCGGCGGTCATGGCGGGGCTCCTGCAGCTCAGGGCCTCAGTAAACCGCGCGCAGGATGGATTGGGAACAGCAAACTGCCAGGGCCAACTCCAAACACCTCGCGCCTTTACTCCACGTCCTCCACGTCCACCGGTCCGCCGCCCTTGATCTTCTGGGCGAGCGAGGCCTCGATGAACGGGTCGATGGCGCCGTCCAGCACATCGGCGGGGGCTGTCGAGGTGACGCCCGTGCGCAGGTCCTTCACCAGCTGATAGGGTTGCAGCACATAGGAGCGGATCTGGTGGCCCCAACCGATTTCGGACTTGCTGGCGGCTTCCGCGCTGGCTTTGTCCTCGCGCTTTTTCAGCTCCATCTCGTACATCCGCGACTTCAGCATGGCCCAGGCGATCGCGCGGTTCTTGATCTGGCTCCGCTCCTGCTGGCTGGCCACCACGATGCCGGTCGGGATGTGCGTGATGCGGACCGCCGAGTCGGTCGTGTTGACGTGCTGGCCGCCGGCGCCGGAGGCGCGATAGGTGTCGATGCGGCATTCGCTCTCGTTGATGGCGATCTCGATGTTGTCGTCGACGACGGGAAACACCCAGACGGAGGCGAAGCTGGTGTGGCGCCTGGCGTTCGAATCGTAGGGCGAGATGCGCACGAGGCGGTGCACGCCCGATTCGGTCTTCAGCCAGCCGAAGGCGTTCTCACCCTTGATCTCGAGCGTGGCCGACTTGATGCCGGCCTCTTCACCCGGGCTCTCTTCGATGAGGCTCACGCGGAAGCCGGCGCGCTCACCCCAGCGGGCGTACATGCGCGTCAGCATCTGCGCCCAGTCCTGGCTTTCGGTACCGCCGGCGCCGGCATGGACCTCGACATAGGTGTCGTTACCGTCGGCCTCGCCCGATAGGAGCGCCTGCACGGAGCGGCGCTGCGCGTCCTCGTCCAGCTTCTTGAGATTGGCCTCGCCCTCGGCGATGCTCGCCTCGTCGTCCTCGGCCTCGCCGAGTTCGATCAGCGTCACGCAGTCGTCGAGATCGCCTTCCAGCCGCTCATAGGTCTCGATCGCGCGTTCCAGAACCTGGCGCTCGCGCATGACCTTCTGCGCCTTCTTCGGGTCGTTCCAGAGGCTCGGGTCCTCGGCGCGGCGGTTCAACTCGTCGAGGCGGTCCTTGGCGGTATCCCAGTCAAAGATGCCTCCGCAGCAAGGTCAGGGCTTCCTTGATCGAATCGACGTGCTTTGCGGATTCGGCGCGCATGTGCGGCTCCTGTCATGTCGGACGTTTCGGGGTTGTTGCCGATATAGGGCGCTCAGCCGACGAATGCAATTCGACGAGCGCTACCACACGCCGCCGCGGCCCGAGCCCAGCGTGCGGCCGGCCGGTTGCGGGC
>JBGSQO010000246.1:0-3413 GCA_041738055.1 Filomicrobium sp. | reverse complement strand
CTCCGCCTCGCCGCTGCGGGTCTGGCGCGGGCGCTCGCGGTCGCCTTTGCGGCCGTAGAACACCGCCGGCCGCTCGTCGTCGGTCAGCACGGTCACGGAGCGGGCATCGTCGTCGTCGTGCAGGTCGGAACCTTCGAGACTGAAATGGCGCAACACGCCGCCGAACGCCCTCTTCAGGTTGGCGGGCGTAAACGTCGTCTCAGTGGGTCCAGCGGCGATCACCTTGGTCCGCAGCAGCACGACGCGGTCGCAGAATTCCGGGATCGAGCCGAGGTTGTGGGTCGAGACCAGGATCAGGTGGCCCTCGTCGCGCAACGTCTCCAGCAGCGCGATGATCTCGCTCTCTGTCTTGACGTCGACGCCGGTGAACGGCTCGTCGAGCAGGATCACGAGGCCCTGTTGCGCAATCGCGCGCGCCAGGAACACGCGTTTCCTCTGGCCGCCCGACAACTCGCCGATCTGGCGCTTGCGGAGCGCCGACAGCCCGACGCGGGCCAACGCCTCATCGACCCGTCGCTTGTCCTCGGCCGACGGGATGCGCAGGATTCCCATGTGGCCATAGCGGCCCATCATGACCACGTCCTCGACCAGGACGGGAAAGGTCCAGTCGACCTCCTCGGCCTGCGGCACGTAGGCGACGATGTTGCGCTTCTGGGCTTGCCGCGGGGGCATGCCGGCAACCGTTACCGAGCCGGCTGCGGGCGCTAAGAACCCCATGATCGACTTGAACAGCGTCGACTTGCCCGAGCCGTTGATGCCGACGAGCCCGCAGATGGTGCCGGCACCCAACTCGAACGTCGCGTTGTCGAGGGCCAGCGTGCCGCCCGGATAGGCGACCGTCAGGCCCTTGACCGACAGGGAGGCCGTGGGGCTCAGCAAATCCGCACCGCGAGCGGTTGCCGCTGGTATCTGGTTCACGTGCCGAAGCCTCCGGCGATCGTCTCCACTGTCACCTCCAGGAGCTTCAAGTAGCTCGGCACCGGGCCGCCGGCCTCGCTCAGGCTGTCGACGTAGAGCACGCCGCCGTAGCGGGCGCCGGTCTCCTTGGCGACCTGCCGGGCGGCCTTGTCGGAGATGGTGCTCTCGCTGAACACGACTGGGATGCCTTCCCGTCTTACGGTATCGATGACGGCGCGGACTTGGCTGGGCGTGCCCTGCTCGTCGGCGTTGATCGGCCAGAGGTAGAGTTCCTTGAGGCCGTAGTCGCGGGCCAGATAGCTGAACGCACCTTCGCTGGTGACCAGCCAGCGCTTGGTGTCGGGGATGCGGGCGAGGCGCTCACGCAGGGGCGCATCCAGGGCGCGGATCTTGTCCGCGTAGGCCTTGGCGTTGGCCGCGTAGACAGCCGCGTTGGCCGGATCGCGGGCGGCAAGCGCCTTGCGGATGTTCTCGACGTAGATCAGCGCGTTGGAGGGTGACATCCAGGCATGCGGGTTGGGATTGCCGGTGTAGGGCCCCTCGCGGATCGACATCGGCGTGATGCCGTCCGTCACCACCGCGCTCGGCACGTCCTTGAGATTGGCCAGGAACTGCTCGAACCAGCGCTCCAGATTGAGCCCGTTCCAAAACACGAGCCCGGAGCCCTGAGCCCGCACGATATCCTGCGGCGTCGGCTCATAGTCGTGGATCTCGGCGCCCGGCTTGGTGATCGAGACCACGTCGGCGGCGTCACCCGCAACGTTCCTGGCAATGTCGGCGATGACCGTGAAGGTGGTGACGACCTGCAGCTTGCCGGGCGCTTTTGGAACGGGCGGGGTGGCGTCTGAACACGCGGCGATCAGCCCAAGGCCGAAGATCATCGCAAGGGCGGCAAAGGCTCGCTGCGCGACGGCCCCGTTCCAACGCCGTCTGGTTGCCTGCACGCGAAAACGCCATCCCGGCATGCACATTCCCCCCGACCTGACGCTGTTGATGCGAGCCGCAACGGCTCTCTTCCTTAGCATCGCCAGCCAAAGTTAGTGATGGCTAAACATCTTGTCAACCGCCGCGACGCCCGGTATTTGACCACAGCAAGACGAGGAGTGCGCCATGGACCCGCCCGGCGACAGTAAACCGCCAGCCACGACGCCAACGCCCCCGAGCGAGACCGCACGCCGCCAGGCCGAGCGCTTCAAGCGCGTGCGGGATGCGCATCAGACGGAAATCGCTGAGGATTACGTCGAGCTGATCGGCGATCTGATCGACGAGACGGGGGAAGCACGCGTCGTTGATCTCGCCGCCCGGCTGGGGGTGTCGAGTGCGACCGTCAACAATACGATCCAGCGGCTGATGCGCGACGGGCTGGTCACGACCAAGCCCTACCGGGCGATCTTCCTGACGCCCGACGGTCAGGCCATGGCGGATGCCTCGCGCGAGCGCCATCGCACAGTCCGAGACTTCCTGATCGCGCTCGGCGTGGACGCCGAGATCGCGGATGCCGACGCGGAAGGCATCGAGCACCACGTCAGCGAAGAGACGCTCGACGTGTTCCGCCGGTTCGTGGCGGGGCGCTGAGCCCTGCGCCATACGAGAGTGGCCCAAATGCACCCTCGGCTTAACCCTTCCTTCACACTTTCGCCCGGATGCGCACGGCACACGCTAGAGTGCGGGTCGTGGGTCGTTTCGGCCCGCTCCCCCTCAAAGCCCGAGCGTCCGCCATGCGTATCCTGCCCGCCTTAGTGGTTGCCCTCCTTGCCGTGTCCGTCACGGCTCCCGGCCGCGCCGCACCCGACTTTCTGACCCCCGCGCGTGCCGACGCGCCGACCGAAATCGTGGTGCTGGAGGCCCCCGGCTGCATCTACTGCACCATCTTCCGTCGCGATGTGCTGCCGGCCTATCAGACCTCGCCCCGCGCCGCCGAAGTGCCGATCCGCTTTGTCGACCTCAACGACGAGAAGGCGGGCAGCCTCGGCCTGACGCAGCCGGTCGATACCGTGCCGACATTCGTCATCCTCAGAAACAACGAGGAATTGGGCCGCATTCCCGGCTACGTCGGCCCCGAGACGTTCTTCCACGGCATCAATTACATTCTGTCCCGGAATTGACGGCGGTTGTGTTTGCGCCATCCGGCCGGCGCGCGGAACGCGTGTCGGATGGCGAAATCAAGACTCGCCATCCGGCCGGCGCGCGGAACGCGTGTTGGATGGCGAAATCAAGACTCGCCATCCGGCCGGCGCGCGGAACGCGTGTCGGATGGCGCAAACACTTCATGCGCGGTTGTCTTTCGCGAGTTCCTGGGGTTTGATGCGGCCACCCGATCTCGACCGACGAAGGTGAACCGATGGACCGACGCGCGTTCCTCAAGTCGACCGCCGTCGCCGCGACCGTCGGGGCGACGGCCACGCAGGCCCAGAGCCTCGTCCCGGCCGCGCCTCGGAACACTCTGGCGATGGTGTCGGCATGGCGCGATGCCGTCGACGGTCCGGCCGATCAGG
>JBGSQO010000208.1:0-1684 GCA_041738055.1 Filomicrobium sp. | reverse complement strand
GCATCGATGTGCCCGCCGACAAGGTCGGCGGAGCCGTGACGGCAGACGTCGGGCTCGTCTTCCCGCTCGGCGCCGATGTGCCCGCCTCCGATGTCAGGCTGACGGCCAAAGCCCGCCTGACAGACGGCTCCGCGCGCGGCGTCGTCGGCGGCGTCGAGATCAAGGGGGCGGCCATCGACTTCGAGCTGACCGATCGCGCACTCGATGCCAAGGGCGACATCCTGATCGAGGGCGTCGCCGCCAAGATCGCAGGCCAGCGGATTTTTGCCGCCCCCCCCGATGCGCAGCCGCCGGTGCGCGTGACGGCCGTGCTCGATAGTGCCGATCGCCGCGAATTGGGCATGGATCTGGCCGACGCGGTGGTGGGGGATGTGCCGGTCGAGGTGACGATCACGCCGCAGGCGGGCGGCGAGCCGCGCATCAGGATCAGGGCCGAGCTCAACAACGCCGATCTGACCATCGACAGCCTCGCCTGGCGAAAGCCGCCGGGGCGATCGGCCTACCTCGACGGTACGGTCGTGAAGTCGGGCGATGGCCGCATCACGCTCTCGGACTTGAGGATCGCCGGCGACGACATCGCCATCGAGGGCAGCCTGTCGCTAGATGGCGATCATCGCGTGCAGGAGTTTTCGTTCCCAAGGTTCTCGCTGAACCTGATCACGCGGCTGGTGGTCTCGGGCAAGCGCGGCCGCGACGGGGTCTGGAAGCTCGACGTCAAGGGGCCGACGTTCGACGGCAAGGAGAAGTTCCGCTCGCTGTTCTCGGTCGGCAAGCTGCGTGAGGGTACGGCGGCCGCGTCGCAGGATGGCGTGGCGGTGGATATTGCCGCCGAAATAGACAACGTGCTGGGCTTCTCCGAGGTCTCGCTGCGCAAGGTGAAGCTCGCGCTGTCGCGCCGCAAGCAGCAGCTGAGCGCGGTCGATCTCAAAGGCACTCTGGACGGCGGCGGCAGCCTCGAGGCTCAACTGGTTCGCGACCGCAACGGCCGCCGGCAGCTTGTCGCCACCTCCACCGATGCGGGCCAAGCCTTCAAGCTCATCGACTTCTACCCCAACCTGTCGGGCGGGCGCATGCGCCTCGACGTCAACCTGGATGCCAGCGGGGCGGCTGAGAAGTCCGGCGTGCTGGTGGTCGACAACTTCCGCGTGCTCGGCGATCCGGTCGTTTCTGAGGTCGTCGGCACGATGGACGAGGCCTCGCCGGCCATCGACGGCAAGCGCAACGCGAAGACGCGGATGGTCCGGCAGGTGTTCGAATTCGAGCGTCTGCGCGCGCCGTTCTCGGTCGGGCATGGGCAGTTCGTCATCGAGGAGTCGTACGTTCGCGGGCCGCTGCTCGGCGCAACGCTGCGCGGCAAGGCCGATTTCGGGCGCCGTCGTATTGAACTGGGTGGAACCTACGTGCCGCTGCAGGGGCTGAACAATGCCTTCGGGCAGATTCCGCTGTTGGGCGAACTGCTGTCGGGGCCGCGCAAGGAAGGCATCTTCGGGGTGACCTTTGCCGTGCAGGGCGCGATGGATCAGCCGCAGGTGCTGGTCAATCCGCTCTCGATCGTGGCGCCGGGCATCTTCCGCGAGATCTTCCAGATGACGCCGCAGGACCCGAGTGTGCAGCCGCGCGAGGAAAAGGAGGGCGCCGGTGCGGTCAAGATCCCGGCGGCCGCGCGGGCCTCGAGCAGCCCGCC
>JBGSQO010000212.1:0-10642 GCA_041738055.1 Filomicrobium sp. | reverse complement strand
TTCCGCGACACCGAAGCGACCGAGCGCACGGGACAGGAGCCGCCTGAGCGGGAACTGTTCGCGCCAGCCCGCAACCAGCGCCATCAGGAAGGCAGCAACTCCGGCCCCGTCGTGCCGGCGGGCTCCGTCACCGGGCGGTCGCTGACCCTTGTCATCTCCATCATGTGCTTCCTGGCCTGCCTGACGGCTGGCGCCGTATATATGATCAACCAGTCGGCGGATGCTTGGCTGCGCGACGTCGCCAGCGAGGTCACGGTGCAGGTCGAGCCGCGCGACGGCGTCGACACCGAACGGGCGTTGCGGGAGATCGTCGGATATCTCGAGCAGCAGCCGGGGATCCAATCCGCCGAGCCGTTGAGCCTGGACGAGGCCACGCGCCTCCTGGAGCCGTGGCTCGGCAATTCGGACGCATTGAAGTCCCTGCCGGTGCCGCGACTGGTGGCGATCACCTTGAAACGCGACGCGCCACCCGATTTCTCGGCGCTCGCCGGCGACCTCAAGGCCCGCTTCCCGGCCGCCACGCTCGACGACCATCGGCAGTGGCAGCGCCAGATCCAGACCGTGACGCGTTCGCTGGCGTTGGGCGGTATCGCCATCCTGCTGCTGGTTGCGGCCGCCACCACCGCCATCATCGTCTCGGCGACCCAGAGCGCCATGGCCTCCAACCGCGAGATCGTCGAGGTTCTGCATTTCGTCGGCGCCACCGACGGGTTCATCGCGCGCGAGTTCGAGAAGCATTTCCTCACACTCGGCATCAGGGCCGGCATCGTCGGGGCGGGGCTCGCGATGTTCGTCTTTTTCATCATGCCTATCGCGACGCTGATGCTCGGCGGCGGCTCGATGACCATGGTCGAGTTGCATCGCCTGATCGGCACTGGAACGCTCGATGCGGCCGGCTATGTGCTGCTCGGCATGGTGGTCGTCGTCATTGCCGCCTTATGCATGCTGACCAGCCGGTTCGGCGTCTACGGTATCCTGAAGGGCGGGCGCGATTGATCAAGGCCCCGATGGGTCTTCCGTGTGGGCGTAAGGTCGTCTGCAACTGGTCAGACAGCCTTGCGCCCGGCATCGGCAACGGCTAAGGCGGCAAGTCCCCCGGCGGCTCCGCTGGGCTCCGATTGAACGGGCAGCACTTTTCCATGACCCGGACCGTACCTTGGCTGATTGCGACCGCTGGTCTCGGGCTGTGGCTCCTGGCCTCGGGGTTCGTTCTGTTCGCGGCCATCGCGATGCGCGAACCCCCACCGGCGTTGGAGCGGGCCGATGGCATCGTTGTGCTCACCGGCGGCGATCAGAGGATCGGAGAGGGCGCCCGGCTGCTGCAGAGCGGGCTTGGCGACCGCCTGCTCATCACGGGAGTGAACGCGCACACCCGGCGCCAGGACATAGCCGGGCTGAAGCAACTGCCGGACTGGCAGGTCCAGTGCTGCGTCGATCTCGGCTACGAGGCCCGCAATACCTCCGGCAACGCGGAAGAAGCCGGCGCCTGGGCACGGCAGCGGCGCTATGGCTCGCTGATCATCGTCACGTCGAGTTATCACATGCCGCGCAGTCTCGTCGAAATGGCGCGTGAGCTTCCCCGCACCCGGCTCGTGGCCCATCCCGTGCTGCCGCCGAGCTTTCGCACCAGCGAGTGGTGGCTCGAGCCGCGGACGTTCCGCATCCTGCTGTCGGAGTACGTCAAGCTGTTCCCGGCGACGGCCCGGCTGGTCGCGCACCGCGCGCTTGGGGCAGGTCAAGATGAGGGGGCCGACGCGCCTCCCGCGTCGCATACGGTGAAGGCGAGCGATGCCTTTTAGTTTGCGCCTTCCGACACCCGTTCCGGGAGCCGGCCGGAAGGCGCGTAGTGGATTGCGCCTTCCGACGACGCTTTAGTTTGCGCCTTCCGACACTCGTTCCGACGATCCCGGCTCGGGGGCCGGGAGGCCGGAAGGCGCGGTATGCCGAGAGGTAGGTCACAACATCGGCGGGTTGGTATAAGGCATGCGCTGCCGCCCTCTCACCCGCCCATGCCTCGCGAGGCCCCATGCTGCGATCGGCTCTGTTCAATGCCGTCTTCTACGCCAACACGGCGCTGTTCCTGATCCTCGGCTCGCCCTTGTTGCTGGGACCGCGGCGGTGGGCGATGGCGGGATTGGCCGCGCACGCCCGTGCGAGTCTCTGGCTGATGCGGCTCATCGTCGGCACCAGGATCGAGGTGCGCGGGCGCGAGAACCTGCCCGAGGGCGCTGTCCTGGTCGCCGCCAAGCACCAGTCGGCCTGGGATACTTTCGCGCTGATCCCGATCTTCAGGGACCCGGCGATGGTGATGAAAGCCGAACTCGGCGCGATCCCGCTCTACGGCTGGTTTTCGAAGAAGTTCGAGCATCTGCTGATCGAGCGGGACAAGGGGCCGTCGGCCTTGAAGCAGCTGATCAGGGATGCGCGGGCTCGGGCGGCGCAGGGCCGCGAGGTCGTGATCTTTCCGGAAGGCACGCGGCAGGTGCCGGGAGCCCCGCCCGATTATAAGCCGGGCGCGGTCGCGCTCTATGAGGCCCTTGGCCTGCCGTGTGTGCCGGTGGCACTGAACTCCGGGCTCTATTGGCCGCGCACAACCCAGAGCCGCTATCCGGGAACCATCATCGTCGAGATCCTGCCGGCCATTCCCCCGGGTCTGCCGCGCGCGGCGTTCCGCGAGCAGATGCGAGAGGCGATCGAAGCGGCCTCGGCGCGGCTCATCGCGGAGGCCGCAGCGAGTGCAACGCCACCTCCAATCCCTAAGACGGCACGACCGGACAGTCAAGGATGAATCGAAACACTACAAGAACTTTGACCGAACATTCGTTGACTCGCGGGGAAAGTGGCGTTAGGTTTGCAGAGTGTCGCCAGTAACAGGAACCGATGGTCCGATGGACGTGGCCCCCACAGTTCTAGCTCCGATCGCCAACGAGATCTGGGACCTCAAGTATCGGTTGCGGGCACTGGACGGCTCGGCGGTCGATCAGAGCCTCGATGACAGTTTCCGGCGGGTGGCCAAGGCGGCTGCGGGGGCGGAGACGTCCGACCGCGAGAGCTGGGAGGCACGCTACCATGCCGCCATGGCCGACCTCGGCTTCCTGCCGGCTGGGCGCATCCTGGCCGGAGCCGGCGCGGCCCGACGGGTGACGCTGTTCAACTGCTTTGTGATGGGCACCGTGCCCGACGACCTCACCGGTATCTTCAAAGCCGTCAAGCAGTCGGCGCTCACCCTGCAGATGGGCGGCGGCATCGGTATCGATTTCTCCACGCTTCGGCCCCGGGGAGCGCTGGTGGCCAGCATCGGGGCGGATGCCTCCGGGCCCGTCAGCTTCATGGACGTCTGGGACAGCATGTGCCGGACGATCATGTCGGCGGGTGCGCGGCGTGGCGCGATGATGGCCACTCTCCGGGCCGACCACCCTGACATCGAGGCGTTTATCGGGGCCAAGGCGACGGCCGGCCGGCTGACGAATTTCAACCTCTCGGTGCTGGCCAGCAATGCCTTCATGGCAGCCGTGCGGGACGACCAGCCGTGGCACCTGCAGTTCGACGGCCGGGTGTATCGAACGCTGCGCGCCCGCGACCTGTGGCAGGCCATCATGCGGGCAACCTACGAGTCCGCCGAGCCGGGCATCGTCTTCATCGACCGCATCAACGAGCAGAACAACCTCGCCTATTGCGAGACGATTGCGGCGACCAACCCGTGCGGGGAGCAGCCGCTGCCCCCTTTTGGGGCCTGCCTGCTCGGCTCGCTCAACCTGACCCGGTTCATCGAGGCTCCCTTCACCAAGACGGCGCGTCTCGATCTCGAATCGCTGGCGGCGCGTGCACAGATTGCCGTCCGCCTGCTCGACACCATGATCGACGTCTCGCTCCATCCGCTGCCAGAGCAGAAGGCCGAAGCGATCGCCAAGCGGCGGATCGGTCTCGGCCTCACGGGGCTGGCGGATGCCCTCGTCATGAGCGGGGCGCGCTACGGAGAGCCGCGTGCGGTAGAACTGGCAGGCACCTGGATGGCAGCGATCCAGCGCGCCGCTTATCTGGCGAGTGCCGGACTGGCGGAGGAGAAGGGGGCCTTCCCGCTCTATAATGCGGAGGCGATGCTGGCGCGGCCCAATCTGCTGGCCCTCGATAGGGACGTGCGGGACGCGATCGCGCGCTGCGGCCTGCGCAACGGCTGCCTGACCTCGATTGCGCCGACGGGCACCATCTCACTCCTGGCCGGCAACGTGTCGAGCGGGATCGAGCCGATTTTCGACTTCACCTACAAGCGCAAGGTGACGGCTGCCGACGGGACGATCCGCGAAGAAATCTTGGAGGACTATGCCCACGCGTTGTATCGGGCCAGCGCTGGCGCGACGACGGGGAGGGACCTGCCACCAGCTTTTGTCACGGCTGCCGACGTGCCGGTCCGTAGCCATCTCGAGATGCAGGCCGCCGTCCAGCGTCACGTCGACAGTTCGATCTCCAAGACGATCAATTGCCCGGCCGATATGCCGTTCGAAGCCTTCGCGGGGATCTACGAAGACGCCTACGCGCTCGGTCTCAAGGGCTGCACGACCTACCGGCCGAGTGCCTTGCGCGGTTCGGTGCTGAGCCAGGTCGAGGAACGGGAGGCCGATGCCGAGGACCTACTGCAGTCCGTAGAGCCAGGGTCGGTGAGTGGGCACCAGGTGACGCCTAGCCCTGTGGCACTGTCTGGGCCAACAACCGCCCGGCACTGCCCGCGCTGCGGCGCTGCGCGCTACGTCAGGCAAGAAGGTTGCCTCGTATGCCAAGTATGCGGGTTCTCGCAATGCGATTGAGGTGGGCAAAGTCGATAACCGGACCTTCAACTGTTTGCGGCATTGAAGGACTGGGAGGTCACAATTCGGCTCGAAACGCTCGCCAATTTGCGGGCCAAGGCGAGAGCGCCTTTCGCGTTTCCAGTCGGAGCAGGGTCGTCGGTCATGAGTGCGCGCGTCATCGAACTTGAGAAGGTGCGCAAAAGCCGCAATGGTGCAGACGCGACCGCCGAAACGCGGCGAGACAGGCTGCAGCCGCACTCGGATGGCCTGCCCCTCGCGGATGGCTTCGTGTTCTGGACCGGAGCCACAGGGATCCGCTATATCCACACGGTCTATCCGCTATTGACCTGTCCGGAGATGCCGCGCGCCAACGTCATGCTCGTCAAGCGCGATGGGCTCCAGCGTCGAGTCCTCGCTGTCCTGAGACCGGCCCACGACGCGCCCTCCCTCAATCTTGCAGATGTGCGCAAGACGGCGGCCCAGCTCGGCGCCAACGAAGTGCATCTGCACTTGCTGGCCGGCTCGGACAAGCAGATGAAGCTCGTCGAGTTCGATCTGCGCACCGCACACATCTGCGGTCAGAAGTCTGGCGACACCCATCACTGATTTCTTGCCGACGCCGCACGCCAGACGGTCAGCGTCCCGTCCCTCCCACTCCTGGGCCAGAGCTGTGCCCTGGCCCACATTGCGGCGTTGCGATCAAGGAAGGATCAGTAGGCCTGCTGTCGCTTGGCCTTGTGCTGGTCGTAGCGCAATTCCTTGCGCGTCCGGCTCCAGCTTTCGCCCTCCAGGTTCTGGGCGGCGGCGGAGTTCTTCGCCTCCAGGTCCTTCAGCGCGCTGGCAGTCGGAGGCGCGGCACTCAATCCGAAGCTGGAGCCGACACCCTTGAGATAGGCGGCATTCTCCTCCAGCGCCTTGCGCGCGCCCGCGACATCCCCCTTGTCGCGCAAATCAACCGCTCGCTCGCTGGTCTCAGTTGCGACCTGCACGGCGATCTTGCTCATGACGTCGGCGTCGCGGCTCGCTTCCTGCTCGGCGCTGTCGCCGGAAAAGCGCACGTCGGCGGACGCGTTCGCTTCGCGCCGTGCACCGGCGTCGAGGTCGAGATAGCGGACATCGACGCGCGCGACCGGTCGGGTCGTCGCCGCAGCTACGGCATCGGCATCGAGTTCGAGCACGACATAGCGCTCGATGCCGCCATTGAGGGCCGCAATCTTCAGCTTGACGCGGTTGCCCTCGATCTCGGCCTCACGACCCAGAATGCGCTGGGGGCGGAAACCGTTCTCACACTCGATGATGATCTCGATGTCCTGGGCGGCGATCGACAGCGCGTCGCCGAACTCGGCGTTGAAGATCTTGACGAGATCCTCGGGCTTTTCGGCGAAGGCGTGGTTGCCGTCGCTGGCGCCTGCCAGCTTCTGCATCAGGTCCTCGTTGTAGCCGAGTCCCAGGCCGATGGTCGTCACCGAGATGCCCTCGCCACCGAGCTTGCGACCGAGTTCGGCCAACTCCGCCGGGGTCGAGGGACCGACGTTGGCCAGCCCATCCGACATCAGGATGACGCGGTTGATGATACGTTCGGTGCGGTTCTTCCGGACCTCGCGAGCGCCCTCGACAACGCCGGCATAAAGGCCCGTGTTGCCGTTGGCGATAAGGCCCTTGATGGCGGCCAGCATGTCGTCATGCGAGGTCAGCCGGGCGGCTGGTGCCAACACGTCCACGTTGTGGTTATAGGCGACGAGCGAGACCCAATCGGTCGGTCCGAGGCGGGTCAGCGCCATCTCGGCGGCTTCCTTGGCCGCAGCGATCCGCGGCCCCTGCATCGACCCCGAGCGGTCGAGGACGAGCGCGACGTTGACAGGGGTCCGCGACTCGCGCGGCTTGCCCACAGCGGCCTTGAGCGACAAGCGCAGATAGACCTTGCCGCCGGCCGTCGGGAGCACCTTCTGGGCAAGGGCCGCGGAGACATCGAGTTCGGCCGCGCGCAGTGGTGTGGCGAGCGAGAGGGTCATGGCGACGGCAAGGGCGGCAAGGCTGAGACCGAGGCTCAGGGCGGCGATCCCGACCACGTCTTTCATGGGGCGCATTATCGACATCTGAGAACAACTCCTTGTGAACCAACGCGGCCGGACGCTAGCCCAGGGGCACGGCGGAAAGGTGTAAGAGATGTGGCGGTGATGGGATTGAATCTGGCGAATCCAAGCGTGGGGGAGTGTCGCACTGCTGGCGCACGAAGCCGGCCGCAGGATCAGCTGCTGAATAAGTCGCAGTGGATCTCGTCAGGTCGACTCCCTCCTGCTGACCTTCCCCGCAAAGCTCCTTATAGTCCGGCGTCATGAGCGAACCCGACAGCATCCCCCCGCCCGCCGCCAAGCCCGCCCGCGCGTCCTTCAGCGTGCCCGACGGCGAGCCCGTGCCCGTCATGAAGGGCAGCCACGTCTACCTGGTCGACGGCTCGGGCTATATCTTCCGCGCCTTCCACGCGCTCCCCCCGTTGACGCGGCCCTCCGATGGGCTACCGGTCGGGGCGGTGCACGGCTTCTGCCAGATGCTGTGGAAGCTCTTGAACGAGAGTAAGGCTCAAGAGGCGCCCACCCATATCGCCGTCATCTTCGACCATTCGGCCAAGACGTTCCGCAACGAAATCTACGACAAGTACAAGGCGCAGCGCCCGCCGCCGCCGGAGGAACTCGTCCCGCAGTTCCCGCTGATCCGCGAGGCGGTGAAGGCCTTCAACGTCGCCTCGATCGAGCAGGAAGGTTTCGAGGCCGACGACCTCATCGCCACCTATGCACGGCTGGCGACCGAGTCAGGCGCGGACGTCACCGTCGTCTCCTCCGACAAGGACCTGATGCAGCTCGTCCGGCCCGGTGTCGTCATGTTCGATGGCATGAAGAACAAGAAGATCGGCCGCGACGAGGTGATCGAGAAGTTCGGCGTACCGCCCGAAAAAGTCGTCGACGTGCAGGCCCTGGCCGGCGATTCGGTCGACAACGTGCCGGGCGTGCCGGGCATCGGCATCAAGACGGCCGCCGACCTCATCAAGGAATACGAGGACCTCGACACCCTGCTGGCGCGGGCCGGCGAGATCAAGCAACCCAAGCGGCGGGAGAAGCTCATCGAGTTTGCCCAACAGGCACGAATCTCGCGCGATCTCGTCCGGCTTGCCAACGATGTGCCGGTCGAGGTGGACATGCCGCGGCTGGGTGTGCAGGAGCCCCGGCCCGAGCCGCTGCTCGGCTTCCTGCGCGAGATGGAGTTCAACACCCTGACGCGGCGGATCGCCGAGGCCCTCGGCGCGGAAGTGCCGGCCCCGTTGGACGCGTCGGTCGGCCGAAGCCTGCGATCGGGCAGGGCGACCGCTGAAGGCGATGCATCTTCTGCCTCGGGGGCAGAGGCTGGGACCGCAGGCACGCCTGGTGCCGCCGTCGTTCACGGCAAGCGGATTGCCACAGAGAGGCCCATCGACCGGGCCGCTTACGAGACCGTCACGACCCCCGACCGGCTGATCGCCTGGGTGGCGAGCGCCTTCGAGACGGGTCATGTCGCCTTCGACACTGAGACGACCTCGCTCGACCCGGTCACCGCCGATCTCGTCGGGCTGTCGCTGGCGACTGCGCCGGGCAAGGCCTGCTATGTGCCGCTCGGCCATCGCGCCGGCGGGGGCGGCTTCGATTTCGGCGACAACGACGGGATCGCGCAAATCCCGCTCGCCGACGCCGTGACCATTCTGAAGCCGCTGCTGGAGGACCCCGGCATCCTCAAGATCGGCCAGAACATCAAATTCGACGCCGTTGTGATGGCCCAGCGCGGCATCAGAATCGCCCCCATCGACGACACCATGCATCTCTCCTACGTGCTCGACGCCGGGCGCGGTGGTCATGGCATGGACGAACTGGCCGAGCGCCACCTGAAGCACACTTGCATTCCCTTCGCGAAGGTGATCGAGCACGCGGCCGGCGCCAAGAAGTCGGACAAGACCTTTGCCGGGGTGCCTATCGACAAGGCGACCGAGTATGCCGCCGAGGACGCGGACGTGACGCTGCGGCTGTGGCAAGTCCTGAAGCCGCGGCTGGCGGCCGAACACATGGCGACCGTATATGAGACGCTGGAACGGCCGCTGATCCCCATCGTCGCCGATATGGAGCGGACCGGAATCAAGGTCGACCGCGCGATCCTGTCGCGGCTGTCGGGCACATTCCAGCAGCGGATCGGCGCGCTGGACGCCGAGGTGCAGGCACTCGCCGGGCACTCCTTCAATCTGGGCTCGCCCAAGCAGCTCGGCGAATTGCTGTTCGACCGGCTGAAATTGCCGGGCGGCAAGAAAACGAAAACCGGGCAGTGGGAAACCCGCGCCGGGCTGCTCGATGATCTGGCCACCAACGAGGAGTTGCCGGAGGACGCGCGCAAACTCGTGCTCACCATGCTGGAATGGCGGCAGCTGTCGAAATTGAAATCGACCTATACCGATGCGCTGCCGGAGTTCATCGATACGGAGACGGGCCGCATTCATACGAGCTACGCGCTGGCCGCCACCACGACGGGGCGCTTCTCCTCCTCCGACCCGAACCTGCAGAACATCCCCGTCCGCACCAAGGAAGGCCGCGAAATCCGCACGGCTTTCATCGCGGAGCCCGGTTGCAAGCTGATCTCGGCCGACTATTCGCAGATCGAGTTGCGCGTTCTCGCTCACATCGCCGACATTCCGCAATTGCGGAAAGCGTTCGAGGAGGGCCTCGACATTCACGCCATGACAGCCTCCGAAATGTTCGGGGTGCCGATCGACGGCATGCCGGGCGAGGTGCGCCGGCGGGCGAAAGCGATCAACTTCGGCATCATCTACGGCATTTCGGCGTTCGGGCTCGCCAATCAGCTTTCGATTCCGCGCGAAGAGGCGGGCGACTACATCAAGACTTACTTCAAGCGCTTCCCCGGCATTCGCGACTACATGGAGGCGACCAAGAAATTCGCCCATGACAAGGGCTATGTGACGACCATTTTCGGACGCAAGATCCATTACCCCGAGATCAATACCAAGAACCCGTCGATGCGCGGATTCCTGGAGCGCGCGGCCATCAACGCGCCGATCCAGGGCTCGGCCGCCGACATCATTCGCCGCGCCATGGTCCGGATGCCGTCTGCCTTGGAGAGGGCAGGCCTCACGTCTGCGCGTATGCTGCTGCAGGTGCACGACGAATTGATCTTCGAGGCGCGGAAGGCCGAGATCGCCGAGACCATCGCGGTGGCTCGCCGGGTCATGGAGGGCTCGTCGCTGCCGGCCGTGGACATCAAGGTGCCGATCCACGTCGACGCCAAGGCCGCGGACAATTGGGAGGCGGCACATTGAGGGGACGATGGAACCGGATTTGCGTGCAGTGGTCCGCCCCGGGCGCGCACCGACCCTGGCCAATGGGCGGCGGCTGCCGTAGGCTCATTCCGCACCGCAGCAGAGGGACGACGGCATGAGCAGCGCGAAGCAATCCGGCATCACGCCGTCGCCCGAGGCGGCTTCGGCCGCCGACAAGGACGCGCCGCTGCGCGAGGACATTCGGCTGCTCGGCCGCATGCTCGGCGAGACCATCCACAACCAGGAAGGCCCCCACACCTTCGATATCGTCGAGAGTATCCGCCGGCTATCGGTGCGCTTCCACCGCGACGACGACGAGACCGCACGCCAGCAGCTCGAAGCCGTCGTCGGCCGTCTCGGACCGGACCGGGCCGTGGTCGTCATCCGCGCCTACAGCTACTTCTCCCACCTCGCCAACATCGCCGAGGACATCCACCACGTCCGCCGCACCCGCGCCCACGATCTCCTCGGCTCCGCCCCGCGGCCCGGCACCATTCCGCGCGCCCTCGCC
>JBGSQO010000172.1:0-3283 GCA_041738055.1 Filomicrobium sp. | reverse complement strand
CGAGCCCACCGACCCGCGGGGTCCGCCGTCCGTTGCCATCGTGCCCGCTGTTCTCGATCGGCATACCGCCGCCCTCAGCGGATCGGCGGCGCGTATTGCAGGCCGCCGTCGGTCCAGAGCGCATTGAGACCACGCCCGATCTTCAGCCGCGAGCCCTGTCCCACGTTGCGCTCGAAGATCTCGCCGTAGTTGCCGACCTGCTTCAGCACCTGCAACGCCCAGTCGTTGTCGAGGCCGATGCCCTTGCCGAACTCGCCCTCCTTGCCGAGGAGCCGGAGAATGTCGGGATTGGTCGACTCGAGCATCTGGCCGATGTTCTTGGAATTGACGCCCGCCTCCTCCGCATTGACCATCGCGAACAGCACCCAGCGCACGATGTTGGCCCATTGCGCATCGCCCTGGCGAACGGCAGGCCCGAGCGGCTCCTTGGAGATGACGTCGGGCAGCACGACGTGATCCTCGGCGTTGCCGAGCGTCAGGCGCACGCCGTAGAGCTGCGAAACGTCCGACGTGAACACGTCGCAGCGCCCGGCGTTGTAGGCCGCGATGGTTTCGGGCAGCTTCTCGAAAACCACGGGTTTGTAGTCGAGGCCGTTGCGGCGGAAGTAGTCGGCGACGTTGAGTTCGGTCGTGGTGCCGGTCTGCACGCAGACGCTGGCGCCGGAGAGCTCCTTTGCGGCGGAGACCTTGAGGTCCTTCTTCACCATGAAGCCTTGGCCGTCGTGGTAGATGATGCCGGTGAACGTCATGCCGGCGGACGTGTCGCGGCTCATCGTCCAGGTCGTGTTGCGCGAGAGCAGGTCGATCTCGCCCGACTGCAACGCCGTGAAGCGCTCCTTGGCGGTGAGCGGCACGTACTTCACCTTGGCCGCGTCCTTGAGGACGGCCGCCGCCACGGCGCGGCAGAGATCGACGTCGAGCCCCGTCCAATTGCCCTTGTCGTCGGGCGCGCTGAACCCGGCGATGCCGGTGTTGACGCCGCAGACGAGTTGGCCGCGCTCGCGCACCTTCTGCAGCGTGCCCTGCGACCACGCGTCGGCCGGGAGGCCGAGCGTCGCGGCGATTGCGATGGCGGCGACGGTTCGAATCGATGGGATCATGGGTTCGCTCCAGGTGTGCTGCTTCGAGGAGGCCGTTCTGCCGGCAGGCCCGTCGACTCTACGGGCGCCGTGGGTGAAGTGGACGTCAATGGTCGAGTATCTGCGAAAGGAATTGGCGCGTGCGCGGCGACTTCGGGCTCGAGAAGAACTCCCGGGGCGGCGCCGCCTCGACGATCTCTCCCTCATCCATGAAGACCACGCGATCCGCGACGGCGCGCGCGAAGCCCATCTCGTGCGTCACGACCATCATCGTCATGCCCTGGCCAGCAAGCTCACTCATTACCTCCAGGACCTCCTTGACCATCTCGGGATCGAGCGCCGACGTCGGCTCGTCGAACAGCATAATGCGCGGGTTCATGCAGAGCGCCCGTGCTATGGCCGCGCGCTGCTGCTGCCCCCCCGAGAGCTGGCCCGGAAACTTCGACGCCTGCTCGGCGATGCGCACGCGCTCGAGCAGCGCCATCGCGTTGCGCTCGGCCTTGGCGCGCGGCAACCGCCGCACCCATTGCGGCGCCAGGCAGAGGTTGTCGAGAACGCTGAGGTGCGGGAACAGGTTGAACGACTGGAACACCATGCCAACCTCGGAGCGGATCTTCTCGATCCGCCGCACGTCGCTGGTCAGCTCCTCGCCTTCGACGAGGATGGTGCCCGACTGGTGCTCCTCGAGGCGGTTGATGCAGCGGATGAGCGTCGACTTGCCGGATCCTGACGGACCGCACACGACGATGCGCTCGCCGCGCCGAACCTCCAGGTCCACGTCGCGCAATGCCTGGAAGTCGCCGTACCACTTGTTGACCTTGCGCAGCTCGAGGGCCAAGCCGCCGGCCGCCGGCGCGGAGCCGTCATCGGCGGATGCGGAGTCGGGGCCCGGATGTCTCATGGCGCTGTCCGCGAGATCGTGGACGTGATGACGTGCCTCCTGGGGTACGGCGGATGCTCGCTCGGCTGACCGCGGCCGGCGTCTCGGCCGCGGACGTGTCTCGGAAAACGAATGCTCCCGACGCGCCGCAGCGGACTGGAAAAAGTATGGCCCAGCGAATGCCTGCGCGCAATCATTGCACAGCCGATCGTCGCTCCGCGCAATACGGTGCATCGTTCCCGCCGTTTTGAGCCGACCCCCTTGAACCGGCAACGTCCGGTCCTAAATCACCTTGTGCACCGGCCTCTCGAGAGGCGGTGCAATGAACCGCTCGGCCCTCTACTGGAACTCGGCCCCACCAAGGGGCGCTCCAGGGGCGAGCAGACCGCATGTCGCTTCCAAGAGGAGGATATGTAATGCGACATTTCGATTTTGCGCCGCTCTATCGTTCGACCATCGGCTTCGACCGCATGGCCCAGTTGCTCGACAACATCGGTGGCACGGACGAGGCCACCTACCCGCCCTACAACATCGAGCGTCTCGGCGAGAACGAGTACCGCATCACGATGGCCGTCGCCGGCTTCGGCGAGGCCGACATCAAGATCGAGGTCAAGGAAAATGCCCTGAACGTTCGTGGCGACAAGGGGCCGGACGATCAGAGTCGGCAGTTCCTGCATCGCGGCATCGCGGCCCGCGCCTTCGAGCGCCGGTTCCAGCTTGCCGATTATGTCGAGGTCAAGGGTGCGGACCTGAAGGACGGCCTGTTGCACGTGGACTTGGTTCGCAATATCCCGGAGCGGATGAAGCCGCGAGTCATTCCGGTCGGCGTCAAATCCGCCGACCAGGACACCGGACAGCAGAAGCAGATCGAGGGCTGACCTCGGAGCTGATGCTTCGACCATACGGCGCCATCGCATCCCCTCCCCCCGTGCGATGGAATGCCGAGCGCCAGGGTTTTCCCTGGCGCTCCACCTAGGCGGACGCCCCAGGGCGTCCGCCTTTTTTCGTCCGACCTCTGCCCGGGCTGCTGGGGTCTTGTGCGACAATTCGAAATCTGTCATCTTCGGCACAAAAGGACAGCATTGCTGACCTTTGTCGTCGTATTTCGCGATTCTGGATGCCCGCCGGGGCTTCTCCGGCCGTACGCGTCGGTCGCGATTAGGGAACTCCGGGCGATAGCACCGGACGATCGAGGAGACCGCAAGCGTGCCCGAGGTGGCGGTGGATAGTGAGCGTCGACAGATGAGCCGCCCCGGAACCGGGCTCCAGGCCGTGCGCGCTGCCGCCAAAACGCCGGCCCGGGCGATCGGTGCACTGCGCCTCT
>JBGSQO010000149.1:0-2388 GCA_041738055.1 Filomicrobium sp. | reverse complement strand
GGCGACGATGCGGCCGCTGCAGCCTTCGTCCCGCTGGCGGAGTTGGCCCGTCTGCCCCTCACCGACGGCGCGGCCGACCTCATCCTTGCAGGCGCGCGCCAATTCGACGAAAACAGCCTCTCGAAGCAAGCGACTGGGGCGCGGCAATGGTGGACCTGACGAGACGGACCGGCCGGACGAGGGCGGCGACGCGATGGTCGCTGGCCCAACGCACGGCCGCGGTCATCCTTGCCGGCCTTCTCGCTCTCACGGCTCCCATGCCCCTATCTGCCCAGCAGACGGGCGAGATCAAACCCTACGACGACAAGCTGTTGCGCCTGACGGAAATCCTGGGCGCGGTCCACTATCTGCGGGAGCTGTGCGGGGCGGGCGAAGGCCAACTCTGGCGCAACCAGATGCGGCAACTGCTGACCGCCGAAGGCTCGACCGCGCTGCGACGGGCGCGGCTCACGCGCAGCTTCAACCAGGGTTATCAGAGCTACTCGCGCACCTACAATACCTGCACCCCCTCAGCCAAGACCGCCATCGAGCGCTTCATCGCGGAGGCCGTGCAGGTCACCGAGGACCTCGTCAAGCAGAACCCCTGATAGGGGTCGTCTCGGGCCTTCCCACAGCTCATGCTCGGACCGCAACCGCCACGGCGTTGACCTTGCCGGTTTACGTTTATTTGCGGGCCACACTGCGCGCCCATGTTGTGCGTGCTACGAGGCAAGTGCGGCCAGCGATGCGCGAGCCGCCAAGAAGGTGCCAGGGAGCAGGACATGGACACGGCGACGACCCTCGGTGGTAGCGATCACAGCCTGCGCGCTCTCGACCTGATCCTCACCGCCTGGGAGGAGGGCGAAGAGGATGGCGTTCCGCCTGAGTTGATGGCCTATGCCGCCATCTTCACCGCCATGACCGATCTGGTCGGCATGTTCGGCGAGGATGCCGTCGCCAAGCTCGCCCGCGGGCTCGAACAGCGCGTGCAGTCGGGCGAGTTCTCCGCGCGCAACGAACGGCATTAATAATTCTCTGCGCCTTCCGATGACTCTTTGTTTGCGCCTTCCGACTTCCCTCCGGGCAGCCGGCCGGAAGGGGCCGCTTTCCCCCTCTCCCCGTTCTTCACGGGGAGAGGGTTGGGGTGAGGGGCAGGATCAACCCGCAGAATCTGGGGCTGCCCCTCACCCTAACCCTCTCCCCATTGCAAGTGCAGGGCAATGGGGAGAGGGGACGCCAGCGCTGGCCGGAAGGCGCCGCCCCAACGGCCCATCTGCCCATCTGCCCCCTCACTTCCCCAACGCCTGCGCGATGATCGCGGTCTTGCGCGGATCGGGAAAGCCCGGCACGGAGGCCAGAACGGCGCCGTCGGGGGTGGCCACCACCATCAGCGGCTCGTCGGTCGGCGGGCGGCCGGCGGCGGCGATCCAGTCGCCGAAATTGCAGTAGACGAGCGCAATATGCTCGCGCTCGAACGGCTCGTGGATTTCCAGCCGCATCGCCCACTCCATCAGTTGCCGCCGCAGACGGCTCGGCTCCCCCATCAGCAGGACCGCATAGAACCCCGTCTTCTTGCGCGCCGCCAGCGCCTCGCGCAGAGCCGTCCGCCAGGACAGAAGCGCAATGAGATGACTACGGTCGAAGGCCACCAACAGCGCGTTGCGGTCGCCGGTGAAATCGCGCGGCACGAACACCTCGCGGCCGCTCAGGGTCTTGGCGGGTCGCGGCGGGATGCGCATGTTGGGACTGCCCCTCCTGTGGTCGACGCGGCGGGTCTGTGCTGACGGCGCCCCGATCCCGCCTATGATGACCTAAACGATTCGGGTCCGGCAACATCGGGCAAGCCAAGGAACCACTCATGATCGGCAAGCTCACCGGCACGGTCGACGCCATTGGCGAGAGCGTGGTCATTCTGGACGTCGGCGGCGTCGGCTACGAGGTTCAGGCCTCCGCCCGCACCCTGCGCAACCTGCAGGTCGGCGACCGCGCCAGCCTGACGATCGATACGCACGTGCGCGAGGATGCGATCCAGCTCTACGGCTTTTCCACGGAACTGGAGCGGACGTGGTTCCGCACCCTGCAGGAGGTCCAGGGGGTCGGCGGCAAGGTGGCGCTGGCCATCCTCAACGCGCTGTCGCCGGCTGAACTCGCCAACGCCATCATGCTGGGCGACTGGGGGGCGCTCCGGCAGAAGAAGGCGTGTGGGGAAAAGACCGCGCAACTCATCGTCGTCAAGCTCAAGAACAAGGTGCCGAAGCTGGCGATCGTGGCCAGCCGCAAGGCGGGCGGCCAGGACGGCGCCGAGACGCTCCCAGTTGCCGAGCCGCTGGTGGCGACGCAGACCGAGGCGATGTCGGCGCTCATCAATCTGGGCTACAAGCCCGAGCAGGCGGCCAAGGCCGTGGCGGT
>JBGSQO010000098.1:0-14022 GCA_041738055.1 Filomicrobium sp. | reverse complement strand
CGAGGCGGGCGGCTTCCTCCTCGGCTTTGCGCTTGGCCTCGGCCTCTGCGGCGAGGCGGGCGGCATCATCAGCGGCCTTCTTCTTGGCTGCCGCCTCGGCGGCGAGACGAGCGGCCTCTTCGTCGGCCTTGCGCTTCAGTTCGGCGGCCTTGGTCACCTCGACTTCGACGCATTCGGTGAGGCGCCGATAGCTGACGTCGGGCTCCTTGGCGAGGGCGAGACAGCCCGTGCGGAAAGCGATCGGCAGATTTGGCCAACGGCCGGACAGTACGGAGCGCGCCTGCAACTGCGGAATCGTGCAGTCCGCCGGAGCCGTGTCCTTGTGGCAGATCTGCGTAATGTCCCATTCAGGCAGCGAGACCGCCCAGGCCGGCAGAGCGATGGTCGCCGTCAGCCCCGTTGCTATTGCCGTAGTGAACGCTGTGCGCCAGTTGGCCATGTTGTTTTCCTCCCCTCGACATGCTGTTTGAGCATGGTGTCGGTCTCGCCAGCCGAGGCCCCTCTTGTCTCGAGGGCCATTGCGCGGGCCGGCATTTGCTTTAGATTTCCCGTAAACCCCTCTTAGAGCAAGCGTCTTCAAAAACAGATGACATCCCTCGACGACCTCCATGGCGACGCCGATGCCGGCGGACACATCAAGTTGCACGACGCGGCAGGCTTTGCCGGCATGCGAAAAGCTGGGCAGTTGGCGGCAGCTGCCCTCGATATGCTGACCGAGCATGTGAAGCCCGGTGTGACCACGGAACGGCTCGACGATCTTGTGCTGGCGTTTGCTGCCGATCACGGCGCGGTGCCGGCGCCGCTCAATTACCGCGGCTTTCCGAAGGCGATCTGTACGTCGGTCAACCACGTGGTCTGCCATGGTATTCCCGGCCCGAAACCGCTGAAGGACGGCGACATCGTCAATATCGACGTGACGCTGATCGTCGACGGCTGGCACGGCGACACCAGCCGCATGTATCCGGTCGGAGTGATCAAGCGGGCCCCGGAGCGGCTGATCGAGGTCACCTACGAGGCCCTGATGCGCGGTGTGGCGGCTGCGCGCCCTGGCGGCATGACGGGCGATATCGGTGCGGCCATTCAGAGCTATGCCGAGGCGGAGCGCTGCAGCGTCGTGCGCGAGTTCTGCGGGCACGGGCTCGGGCGCCAGTTCCACGACCGACCCAACATCCTGCACTACGGCAAGCGCGGCGATGGCGTGCCGATGAAACCCGGCATGTTCTTCACCATCGAGCCGATGATCAATCTGGGCAAGGCCGCCGTGAAAGTGTTGCCCGACGGCTGGACCGCCGTCACGCGCGACCGGCAACTGTCGGCGCAGTTCGAGCATACGGTCGGCATCACGGAGAACGGTTGCGAGGTGTTCACGCTGTCGCCGATGGGCTACCATCGTCCTCCGTACCTGGCGAAGGCGGCCTGACGCGCGTTTGCCGAGCAATGCGGACTCCGGCAAGGCGCGCCGGCTCTTCAAGCCGAGCGATTATGATGGCAGAGCGAGATCGAGGGCGAAATCAGAATGCCGGGCCGGGTGTCGCCCGAGGCATCGATGACGGCGGCTTTGGCGAAGAGCTCGGGCCGCTGCCGGGCGAAAGACGTTCGCTGGGAGTTCGAACTGGAGCTATAACCGGAGCTGGCGCCAGCCGTGACGACGGCCTGCAGGGTGATCTGCTCGGCGATCCGGTCGATCTCAAATCTGGCCATCGCGACCGGTTGCGCCAGCGGTTCCTGCGGGGCGGATCAGCGGCGGTCGCCGACTATGAACTCATGGAACTCGTGCTGTTCCGCGCCATCCCCCGCCGCGACGTCAAGGATCTGGCCAAGACGCTGATTGCCCGCTTCGGCAGCTTTGCGGAAGTCGTCAACGCGCCCGAACCGGGGCTGAGGGAAGTCTCGGGCATCGGCGATGCGATTATCACGGAATTGCTGATCGTGCGGGCGGCAGCCCTCGAGGTCGTCAAGGTCGGGGCAACGCGCAAGCCGGTCATGTCGTCGTGGGCGCACGTCATCGACTACGTCACCGCCGCGCAGGCGCGCGAGAGCGTCGAGCAGTTCCGCGTGCTCTACCTCGACAAGAAGAACAAGCTGATCGCCGACGAGGTGCATGGGCGGGGCACCATCGACCACACGCCGGTCTACGTGCGCGAAGTGGTCAAGCGGGCGCTCGAACTCGGCTCGACGGCCATGATCCTGGTCCACAATCACCCTTCGGGCGATCCGACACCGTCGCGGGCCGATATCGACATGACCAAGCTCATCATGGAAGCAGGGCGTCCGCTGGGCGTTTCCGTGCACGACCACATCATCGTCGGGCGCGAGGGCCATGCGAGCCTGAAAGCTCTGCGGCTGATCTGACGGGGCGGGGGGCGGCATGGACACGTCATTGAGAGGTCAGCGGCGGCCAGCTTTCCATCGGTCCCAGCCGGCCCCTGGGCGCGAGGTCGTCCGGCGACTGTCGCACGGCGGCTCTTACGTGGGGTTGTCGCTTGGGCACGCGGAGATGGATCTCGCCACGCTGAGCCGGCGGGCGCCTGCGCTGGCCGGCGATCTCGCGTTCCGGCTGTTCTGCTTGCCCCGGTTTTCGAGCCACCGCAGTCAGGATCACGACGTTCTCGTCCGCCGGGCCCGCTATCACCTGCGGCTCGCCAGTACGGTGAGGATCGACAGCCCGGTCGGGCGGCTTGCAGCGCACGTCATGATGCCGGATACCGGCGAGCCGATCGGCAGCGTGCTCGTGGTGCATGGCTGGACGAGTGAGTCCTCGTTCATGACCGCACTGGCCGAGCCGATGCGGCGCAGTGGATTCCGCGTCGTGCTGATCGACTGTCCGGCCCACGGACTCAGCGACGGCGAGCGCGTGAGCCTCATCGACTGCGCCCGGGCCGTGCTGTCGGTGGGCGAGCAACTGGGGCCGTTCGAGCATGTCGTGGCGCACTCGATGGGCTGTCTTGCCGCACTGCTGGCGGGCCGTGGGGCGGCTCCGTTCGGCCGGGCGCAGGATTTCGGCCGCTATGTGCTGATCTCGGCGCCCAACGCGTTCGGGGAAGTGACGGGAACCTTCGCGCGCGAGCGGGGCTTGTCGCGGGCGGCGCAACGGCATTACGAGCGGCATCTCGAACGGCTGGCATGTCGGCCGATCCGCAGCTTTCGCGCCGATCGCTTCCTGGAGGTGATCGACCGGCCGGCTCTGCTAATCCACGCCGACAACGACGCCGAGATCCCGCTCCACAACGCCGAGGGCATCGCGGCCCGGTGCCCGAAGGCGCGACTCCTGGTCATGCCGGGGCTTGGCCACCGCAAGATCCTGTACGCGCCGCCCGTTATCCGGGCCGTGATCGCCTACCTCAAGGAGGCCGATCCGCTTTCGAACGGTGACACCTGACCTTGCCAGAAGTGGACGGGCCGTCTCCGTCCCTCGTATCGCGGCGGCTTTGCGCCTATATTGTCCCCGAGTTCGGAACCAGGAGCCTGTGTTCGGCGCGGCCAGAGGGGGCAGCGGCCGGCCGGCTCACGCAGATACAGGAGACCGTCGGCCATGGCGGACACGCGACACGTCAAGGTGCTCATCCTCGGCTCGGGGCCGGCCGGCTACACGGCCGCCATCTATGCTGCGCGCGCCATGCTGAAACCGCTGATGATCCAGGGCATCCAGCCGGGCGGGCAGCTCACCATCACGACCGACGTCGAGAATTATCCGGGCTTTGCCGAGCCGATCATGGGCCCGTGGCTGATGGAGCAGATGGAGGCGCAGGCGCGGAACGTCGGCACCGAGATCGTCATGGACCACGTCAACGCCGTCGACCTCTCCCAGCGGCCGTTCACGCTGTCGTGCGAGTCGGGCGACCGCTACACCGCCGACGTGCTGATCATCTGCACGGGCGCACAGGCCCGTTGGCTCGACATCCCGTCCGAGCAACACTTCAGGGGGCATGGCGTCTCGGCGTGCGCGACGTGCGACGGCTTCTTCTATCGCGGCAAGGAGGTGTTCGTGATCGGCGGCGGCAACACCGCCGTCGAGGAGGCGATCTTCCTGACCAACTTCGCCACCAAAGTGACGGTCGTGCACCGTCGCGACAGCTTCCGCGCCGAGCGGATCATGCAGGACCGGCTGTTCAAGAACCCCAAGATCGAGGTGGTTTGGGACAGTGCGGTGGACGAGATCGTGGGCACCGAGACCCCGCGCTCCGTCACCGGCATCCGGCTGAAGAACGTCAAGACGGGTGAAGTGACCCAGCGCCCGGCCGACGGCGTGTTCATCGCCATCGGACATGCGCCGGCAACCGAGCTGTTCAAGGATCAGCTGACCTTCAAGACCGGCGGCTATCTGGTGACGGCACCGCATTCGACGGCGACCAACATCCCCGGCGTGTTCGCAGCCGGCGACGTTACCGACGACGTCTACCGCCAGGCCGTCACGGCTGCGGGCCTGGGCTGCATGGCCGCGCTAGAAGCCGAGCGGTATCTGGCGGGTCACGGGCAGCACGCGCAGGCGGCGGAGTAACCGGTCCGGTGGGGTCTGAGTAAACGGAGAAGGCCCACCTTCAGGGTGGCCGACGAGGGCCTCATGGACTGGGACAAGCTCAAGATCTTCCACGCGGCGGCCGAGGCGGGCAGCTTCACGCATGCCGGCGAGACCCTGCACATGAGCCAGTCGGCCGTCAGCCGACAGGTCTCGGGGCTGGAGAAGGACCTCAAGGTGCCGCTCTTTCATAGGCACGCGCGCGGCCTCGTGCTGACGGAGCAGGGGGAGTTGCTGTACCGCACGGTCGCCGAGGTGCTCGGCAAGCTGCAGACCGCCGAGATGCTGCTGACCGATACCGGCACCAAGCCGGCCGGCGAGTTGCGGATCACCACGCCGGTCGGACTCGGCACGGTGTGGCTGACGCAAAAGCTGCGCGCGTTCATGGACCTCTATCCCGATATCCGCATCGAGATCGTGCTGAACGATGAGCAACTCGCCATCTCCATGCGGCAGGCCGACGTGGCGATCTGGACCTGGGAGCCTGACCAGACCGATCTGATCCGCCGGCCCATCGCCGAAATGCAGGTCGGCGCCTATGCCTCGTCGAGCTACATCCGGCGGTTCGGGTCCCCGCAGAGCCTCGCCCAGCTCGACCGGCACCGCATCGTTTCCTACAGCGGGGCGCCGGCGCATCATCTGACGGCCATCACCTGGCTCGAGACGGCCGGCCTCGATGGGAGGAAGAGCCGCGAGCCGGAGTTCCGGGTCAACAGCGTGCTGGCCATGAAGTACGCCATTCGGGCGGGCATCGGCATCGGCATGCTGCCGGAGTATCTGATCGAGGAGGAGAGCGAGCTGGTGCCCGTCCTCGCCGAGATCGAGACGCCGAAGATGCCGATCTTCTACTGCTATCCGGTGGAACTCAAGGGCTCCAAGAAGGTGCAGGTGCTGCGCGATTTCCTGCTGTCGAAGATGCGCCCGGGGGCGGTGTGAGGGGGAAGACGGCCGGAAGACGCCGACTTTCCCCCTCTCCCCGTCCTACACGGGGAGAGGGTCGGGGTGAGGGGCAGCCTCAGACGCTGCTGCTTGTTGCTGCCCCTCACGAGTCTTTGTCTGCCCCTCACCCTAGCCCTCTCCCCATTGCAAGTGCAGGGCAATGGGGAGAGGGGACTGCCGGGCCATTCGGTAGTGGCAACAAACCTCCGGGCTACTCCAGTTGTGTGTGGACGAAGGTCAAAAATCGTGGCTTTGATCCACTCGTGAACCGGGAACGTTTTCCTGTTCAGTCGCTGTCCACTTTCCCTCCTGGTAGATTGCCACCACCTTGCGGGACGGTCGAGGCAACGATCGAAGCCTCAAAAGCCGGGCCGGGGGTGACCTCGCGCCCGGGCTTTTTTTGGGCGCCCTCCGGCCGGCTCTTCGAGCACGCCTGCACCGACCTGCCGTAGGTCTGACCGACCGATCAACAGGCCGCGCCTTCCGGCCGGCGCTCCGGAGGAGTGTCGGAAGGCGCAATCAAAGAGTCTCCGGATTTGCGACGGCGGCGGCGAAGCGCTATCTAGAGCGCCAGTGATCCGGACGCACGAACGCCCGGCATCTCGCATTAGCTCCCACGACCTCCCGGAGACTGGCACCGCGCCATGGCTGAGACGACCGCACAGACCCTCTACGACAAGATCTTCAACGACCATGTGGTCGAGCGCCAGCCGGACGGCACGTGCCTCCTCTACATCGACCGCCATCTCGTGCACGAGGTGACGAGTCCGCAGGCGTTCGAGGGCCTGAGGATGGCCGGCCGCAAGGTGCGCGCGCCCGAAAAGACGCTGGCCGTCGTCGATCACAATGTGCCGACGACCGACCGCTCGCAGGGTATCGCCGACGAGGAGAGCCGGGTGCAGGTGGCAACGCTTGCTCAGAACGCGGCCGAGTTCGGCGTCGAGTATTTCAACGAGTTGGACAACCGCCAGGGCATCGTCCACGTCGTCGGACCCGAGCAGGGCTTCACGCTGCCCGGCACCACCATCGTCTGCGGCGACAGTCATACGTCCACGCATGGCGCGTTCGGCGCGCTGGCCCACGGCATCGGCACAAGCGAGGTCGAGCATGTGCTGGAGTCCCAGACGCTGATCCAGAAGAAGGCCAAGAACATGCGCGTCACCGTCGATGGGCAATTGCCCGACGGCGTGACGGCCAAGGACATCATCCTCGCCATCATCGGTGAGATCGGCACGGCCGGCGGCAACGGCCACGTCATCGAGTATGCCGGCGAGGCGATCCGCGCGCTCAGCATGGAAGGCCGCATGACGGTCTGCAACATGACGATCGAGGGGGGCGCGCGCGCCGGCCTGATCGCGCCCGACGAGAAGACCTATGCCTTCATCAAGGGCCGGCCCAAGGCGCCGAAGGGTGCGGCCTGGGACATGGCGATGAAGTATTGGGAGACCCTCCACACCGACGAGGGCGCCCACTTCGACACCGAAGTCCGGCTCGACGCCGCCAAGCTGCCGCCGATCGTCACCTGGGGCACCTCGCCCGAGGACGTCGTCGCCATCACCGGCGTGGTGCCCGATCCGACCAAGGTCGAGGACGAGAACAAGCGGGCCTCCATGGTCCGCGCGCTCGACTATATGGGCCTGACGCCGGGCACGAAGATCACCGACATCCCGCTCGACGTCGTTTGGATCGGCTCGTGCACTAACGGCCGGATCGAGGACCTGCGCGCCGTCGCCAAGGTCGTCGAGGGCAAGACAGTTTCCAGCCGGCTCGCCTATGCGATGATCGTGCCGGGCTCGGGTCTGGTGAAGGCGCAGGCCGAGGCCGAGGGGCTGGATAAGATCTTCCGCGCCGCTGGTTTCGAATGGCGAGAGCCCGGCTGCTCCATGTGCCTGGGCATGAACCCGGATCAACTCAAGCCCGGCCAGCGCAGCGCCTCGACCAGCAACCGCAATTTCGAGGGCCGCCAGGGCTACAAGGGCCGCACCCACCTGCTCTCGCCCGTCATGGCGGCCGCGGCTGCGCTGGAGGGGCGGTTTGTGGATATTCGGGGTTATCCGCATTGAGGACGGGGGCAGGTGAGCGAAAAGGTACTCTTGTGCCTGATCACTGAGCTTCGTGCATCGGGGGCACTTTGGAGGCTCTGCCTCCAAACCTCCGCCAAAGGCCTGCCCTTTTGAATTCCCAGGATGGGTCCAGGGACTAGTCCCTGGTCGGGGAACTCGAGGGGCGGACAGCCCCTCGAAGGCCCAGGACTGCAGCGGTAGCGTTGGCGGGTGGGTCATCAGGCAAATGAGCCCCGCCCGCCTGAAGGACCTCCCCCATGACCAAATCCCTCGTCGAGCAGCAGTTCGGGCCCGGTGCGGCGGCGTATGGGGCTTCTGAGGTGCATCGCGCTGGCGAGAGCCTCCAGCGAATCGTCGAGATGGCTCAGCCGCAGGCCCACTGGCGCGTGCTCGATGTGGCGACCGGGGCGGGGCATACGGCAGCCGCCTTTGCGCCCTTTGTGGCCGAAGTTGTCGCCTCCGACATCACCGCCGAGATGCTGGCCGAGACCGAGCGGCTGGCGCTTGAAAAGGGGCTCACGAACCTCACGACCGCGCGGGCTATGGCCGATGAACTGGCGTTTCCCAAGGGCTCGTTCGATCTCGTGACCTGCCGGCTCGCCGCCCACCACTTCCCCGATGTGCCGGCGTTCGTCGCGGCTGCCCGGCGCGTGCTCAAATCCGGCGGCCGGTTCGCCATCGTCGACAACGTCACGCCGGATGGCTCGAGCCTGCCGGGGCTATCGGCCGGTGCGCTGGCGGATGCCGGTATCGTTTACAACGCCTTCGAGAAGCTGCGCGATCCGAGCCACGGCCGGGCGCTGGCACAAGCCGAATGGGAGGAGATCGTCGCCGATGTCGGCTTCCGGGTCATTGCCGTCGAGCAGCTGAAGAAGGCGATGGCCTTCGAGCCCTACGTCGCGCGCATGCGCTGTGACGCGCTGACCCGCGAGCGGCTGCTGGCCCTACTGACGACGGACGGGCCGCTTAAAACCTTTCTGGAGCCGCGCGAGTCTGGCGGCGAACTGATGTTCACCTTGCGCGAGATGCTGCTCGTGGCGGAAGCTGCCGACTGAAGACGTCGGGGAGAGAGCGAGCCATGACCGAGACCGCGCGAGACCTCGCCAACCTGACCGCGCCGAACCTTGTCGATTTCGAGCGGCTGGCGGCGGAAGCCTGGGAGCGGCTGCCGGGCGAGTTCCGGGCCTTGTGCGGAGATCTCGTCATCCGCATCGAGGATTTCGCGCTGGAGGAGGTGCTGGATGCCCTCGACATCGAGGACGCCTTCGACCTCATGGGCCTCTATCAAGGCGTCAGCCTCGACAAGAAGAGCGTGCTGGACGTGGCGCGCGAGCCGGACATGGTCTTTCTCTACCGGCGCGCCATTCTCGACTACTGGGCCGAGAGCGGGCAGGAGAGCCTCGGGTACATCGTGGCGCACGTGCTGATCCACGAGATCGGCCACCACTTCGGGCTGTCGGATGCCGACATGGAGGCGATCGAGGCCGCCGCCGAACCCGAGCCTTCCGCCAGCTGAACGCTGTGTAATGCTCGCTTCGGCCCGAACGCCGCCACCTTCTTCAGGATTCCTTAACCATCGGCGTGTCGATTAGCGACCTGTTGGGGGGGCTGCGATCATTCGTGGCTTGAATTTTGCGACCGAGTCGCGCGATCCTACGGGCAAGGAGATCAGGGGATGACCACAACGTCTTGCCTCGCGCGCCTCAGGGCGGGCGCCATTGCCCTCGTTGCCGCTGCCGGCGTCTGGGCTGTCACGGTTTCTGGTGCGCAGGCCGATGAACCGCCGACGCCGGAGGAGTATGTTGCGTACATCGGCGGCGAGGCTCAGATCCTGCCGCCCGGGGGCCTCAGCCTCGATGGGCGCCGGCAGAGTTGCGGGCAGCGGCCGGTCGTGCTCGATCCGACCCTCGACGATTACGGCGCGGCCTATCCCGGCTTTCTCATCATGAACCCGAAGCTGCTCGGGCGCGTCTCGACGCCCGTCAAGCAATGGATTTTCGCGCACGAATGCGGGCACCAGTTCCGCGGACCCGACGAGGAGACGGCCGACTGCTTCGCCGTCCAGCGCGGTCGTCGGCAAGGCTGGCTCGACGAAAGCGGTCTGCAGGAGGTCTGCTCGTTCATCGCCCCGGCCAAGGGCGATATGATGCACCTGTCCGGCTCGCACCGCTGCGACTACATGCGCAAGTGTTTCGCCGACCCCAACGTCCGCTGAGGTATTTATCCCCGATATCAGGGGCCATCCGTAGGATCGAGGCCTTGCGCAACTGCCGCGTGGGGCAAAAATCTTGGCACTGGCCGACCTGACCAAGCGCCTGCTCGCTCTCGCCGAGACCGTCTACGGCTGGCTCGAGACGGTGTCGGCGCTGGAGGTCAAACGGCGGGAGCGGGTCGCGGTTTATGCTGGCGCGGTGGCCGATACGCTCGCCCGCGCCGCCGAGGCGCTCGGCGAACTGGAGGCTTGCCCCGGCAACCAGACTGCCCGGCGGCGGGCGGTGCGCGAACTCGGTCGCATCTCTGGATATGTCGAGACCATTGTTGCAGTTCTGTCGCACGACCTTGACGGGCGCAAGCTGGCTGGCGTTAAAAGACGTCTTCTGGCATTGGGGTGCGAGACGGGGACGGACGGCCCGCTGATCGGCCACCGCAAAGCCCGCCTGCAGATCGAGCGGCTGGTGGCGGCGGAGGGTTATTTCCGGGCGCTGGCCGATGGTCTCAGGACCTGACCGAGTGCAGCAAGGACAACGCCAGCCGTTCGGCCAGCCCAACACGGGTTTGCCCAGTGTTGGTCAAAGGCACAGACTTGAGGGTGACATGGACAAGTTCACGACGCTGACCGGGATTGCCGCGCCACTGCCCATCCGCAACGTCGATACCGACATGATCATTCCCAAGCAGTTCCTGAAGACGATCCTGCGCACGGGGCTGGGCAAGTCGCTGTTCTTCGAGATGCGCTACGATCCGGCGACGGGTCAGGAAATCCCCGACTTCGTCCTGAACAAGCCGGCTTACCGCAAGGCGCAGATCCTGGTTGCCGGCGACAACTTCGGCTGCGGCTCCTCGCGCGAGCACGCGCCCTGGGCGCTCCTGGATTTCGGCATCCGCTGCGTCATAGCTCCCGATTTCGCCGATATTTTCTATAACAACTGCTTCCAGAACGGCATCCTGCCGATCAGGCTGCCGCAGGCGGAGGTCGACAAGCTGATGGACGACGCCTCGCGTGGGGCCAATGCGACGCTGACGGTCGATCTGGAGCGCCAGGAAATCCGCGGACCGGACGGCGGTATGATCCCCTTTGAGATCGACGGCTTCCGCAAGCACTGCCTGCTCAACGGCCTCGATAACATTGGATTGACCATGCAGAAGTCTGACAGCATCGCCGCGTTCGAGGCCGATGCGGCCAAGTCGCGACCGTGGGCGTGAGGGGGGTATGGCTCAATCCGACAAGTCCTCCAAGGGCAGCAAGACCACGTTGCGCAACGCTAAGCCCAAGAGCAAGCTCCGCCCGGTCGTGAAGAGAGCCCGACCGGTCACGGTCTCACTGGCGATCGACGATGGCGGCTCGCTTTCCGACGCGGTGCCGGACGAGACACGCGCGGCCGCGCCCCCCCCGGCTGCCGACGCTGCCGCAAATATCGAGCTGCGCGTGCGCCATATGCACCGGCGCGATCTCAACCGGGTGTGGGAGTTCCTGAAGCTGGTGTTCCGTGACGTCAACCGCGAGACGGTCGAGTACCAGCGGCCGCGGCACAAGAAGCACTTCCTCGACATCTACGAGGAGGACGGCATCGAGCAGCTCGTGTTCGAGGTGAAGCCTGAACCCGAGGGCAAGCACGATCTCGTCGGCTACGCCGAATACTCCTACGAGATCATCGGCCAGGACAGCTGGATGAACCACCGCTACTTCGAGAAGCGGGAGATGCGGCCGCTGTTCGTCGAGGAGATCGCGGTGCATCCCAGCTATCACGGCATGGGCATCGGCTCGTTCATGTTCGAGCAGATCGAGCACGCCGCACGTCTCAGGGGCTGCACGCACATCGTGCTCGAGGTCGCCGAGAACAACGAAGAGGCGCTGCGGTTCTACAAAAAGCGCAACTTCCAGAAACTCGACGCGGCCATTTTCCTGTCGCGCAAGCTCGAGACGGGCGGCGAACTGCTCGGCCCGCGCAAACTGAAGCCAAAACCGAAGCGCGGGAAATAATACCGTCCCGCCGATGTTTCGACTCTGTTTCTGGTCGGTCGGCGGGACGGTATTGCTTTTGTTTGCGCCTTCCGACACTCGTTCCGAGAGCCGGCCGGAAGGCGCGGCCTACCGTGAGGTCGGTCAAAACTTCTGCGGGTTGGTATAACGCGTCGGCGGGGGCTGGCGCGAGGGACATCCGGGGGGGGACCATGTCGCGCGAAAACCTGCTGCTGGCGCTCGTTTCGACGCTGGTCACGCTGATCCTGCTGGAGGTGGGGCTGCGAGTTGTCGCGCCCGATCTTGCCGGCGAGCCCGTCACCTCGAACCAGTACCTGTTCTACCAGTTCGATCCGAAGTTGGGCTGGGCCAACAAGGCGGGCACCAAGGGCAAGTTCGCGCGGCAGGAGTTCTCCTACGACCTCTCGATCAACAGCCATGGCCTGCGCGGGGGCGAGATCACGCTCGAGAAGCCTGCCGGTATCCGGCGCGTGGCCGTGCTCGGCGACAGCTTCACCTGGGGCATCGGGGCCTCCGACGCGGAGATCTTTACGGGCCTCATCGAGAAAGACCTCGGCAAGGCGGAGGTCTTGAACTTCGGCATCTCGGGTTACGGGCCGGTGCAGTATCACCTGCTCACCGAGAAGGTTTTGAGCTTCAAGCCGGACGCGGTGGTGGTCGCGTTCTGCCTCGGCAACGACTTCATCGACAGCGTGCTGTGGGAGCGCTACCGCTACTACAAGCCGTTCGCGCGGCTGGACGAGGCCGGCAAGCTGGTCATCGATGGCTACCCCATTCCCAATGTGAAGCGGTTCCCGAGCAGCTACGACGGCGGACTTCTCGGCACCCTGCACCAGTCGTCCTACCTGTTCCGCTTCGTCGACCGGCATGCCCTGGGCCTTGTCGGGCGACTGGAGAGCTTCGGTCAGAAGGGGCTCAATCTGTCGGGCCGGCAGTACGAGTTCTATGCGACGCCGGATGATCCGGAGGTGCGCAAGGCCGTCGCCATCAACCGGGCGCTGTTTGCCGAGATGGCCAAGGCCTACCGGGACAAGGGCATCCCGCTGATCGTGATTGCGGTGCCGACCGGGTGCGAATTCGGTATCTGCTTTCCCGAGTTGAAGACTGATGCCACCGTTACGCTGCGCCTGTTGAAGGAGTCGCTGGCCGGTCTCGATCTGACGTTCGTCGACCCAACGGGGATCCTCCGGCGCGAGGACTACTGGCAGCACGACGGGCATTGGCGGGCCGCCGGCAATCGCAAAGTCGCCGATCAGCTGCTGCCGGTCGTGCGCGAGGCGTTGGCGCGGCCAAAATAGCGGGTCTCGATTCGGCGGGTTGCCATCGACCCTGCTCCCAATTGCCACGACTTGTCGGGACTTGGTGAACGGTCTCTTTGCGAGTGTCGGATAGGGTTGACGTAAGCTGCGGTTTTCGCTGCTGGAGCACCCCATGTCCTATGCCCTCACCCGCGATGAGCCCACAAGCGAGCCATGCAGCGAGATGGCGACGGCTGGCCCCCATGAGGAGCCGTTGAAAATCCGCAGCCCCGCCTTCGCGCTGCGGCCCATCCGTCTTGCGGTCGTCGACGACAACGACCTCGACCGCAGGGCGCTGTCCTGCCTGTTCGCCGGCTCGAACTGGCCGCAGGCGAGCGTCAGCGTCCATGCCGACATCGCAGCCGTGATCGCGGCCGAGCGGACCGTGCGATCCGACCTTATCCTGCTCGACGACAATCTTGGTGACGGATCGAGGGCCGAGGACAGCATCGCGGCCATGCGGGCGGCCGGCATCAGCTGTCCCGTCGTCGTCTGCACGGGACTGGCCCGCCGCAACCGGGCCGGTGATGTGCTGCGGCTCGGGGCGGTGCACTTCGTCGACAAGGACGACATCACCCGCGAGAGCGTGCCGCGCATCCTGGCCCTCGGCCTCGTCGCGGGGGAATTGTGGAGAGGGGCGGCTGGCGCGCGCGGTTAGACCGCCTCATCGAATTCTTGACGCATCGCTCCGGGCAGACCGCGCCTTCCGGCCGGCTCTCGGAACGAGTGTCGGAAGGCGCAAAGAATGAGTCCCGCGCCTTCCGGCCGGCTCTCGGAACGAGTGTCGGAAGGCGCAAAGAGTGAGCAATACCGTCCGGCCACCCGGTTGTTCAGATGAGTCAGCGGTTTATCCGGACGGTATTAGCCCGGCTTCCCAGCCGATGATGGCGCGCTTGCGGGTGAGGCCCCAGTGGTAGCCGCCGAGACCGCCGTCCGCGCGCAGCACGCGGTGACAGGGCACGACGAACGAGAGCGGATTGCGGCCGACTGCGGCGCCGACGGCGC
>JBGSQO010000053.1:0-1855 GCA_041738055.1 Filomicrobium sp. | reverse complement strand
ACCGATCCGCGCGTCGGCCTCGCTCTCCCCCCAGCAGGTGCGCCCGGCGATGGCGGTCGGAAAGCCTTGGGCGACGAGCCAGTCGATGCCGTCGAGGGTCGGCGCCCACGTCTTGGCCCCGCGCTCCTCCTCGTGCATCGCTTGGGTATGGTGGTCGAGGCTGACGCGCAGGGCGAGGCGGTCGCCATAGCGGGCGCGCAGGTCGAGGAGACCCGCAGTGATCCCCTTCCTCTGCATCGGCCGCATGGCGTTGGTCAGCACGATGGTCTGAAAGCCGCGCCGAAGTGCGTCCTCCAGCATGGCCAGCATGTCGGGATTGAGGAACGGCTCGCCGCCGGTGAAGCCGATCTCGCGGGTGCCGAGACCCTGGGCCTCATCGAGGAAGGCGGCTGCCTCCGCAGCGGTCAGGTACTCCAGCCGGTCATTCGTCGGCGTCGACTCGATATAGCAGTTGCGGCAGGCGATGTTGCAAAGCGAGCCGGTGTTGAGCCACAGCGACTCGAGCCGGACCAGCGGCACGCTGGCGCGCTGTTCGCCCTTGGCCGTGACGTCCGGGTCCACGAACTTGCCGGGCTGCGGGGGCTGATGCGGACTGCCGGCTGGAGCGATGATGTCCAAGTCTACCTCACTGCGGGATCGAGCGTTGGGAGAGCCTTATCACGGAGTGAGCCGTCCGCTTAAGTCACATGCCCTTCACGAGCGCGCGAGGGAGTGCGACGATAGCCGTCCGTAGGCGCAAGCGTCAGCGCCCGCTGGCGTCCGAGGTCTTCCCCGCCCTCTGATCTCATGCTACACACGTCGCCTCGCGCGGGCGTAGTTCAATGGTAGAACGGCAGCTTCCCAAGCTGCATACGTGGGTTCGATTCCCATCGCCCGCTCCAAGTCCCGCCGCACGACGATTCAGGTCGAAGCCCGCCGCGCCCCATGCCGGGTCTTGGCCCAATGGAACGGCTTCAGCGCCAGATCCACCAGGGCGCGATGGCCCGCATAGGAGATCAGCAGCCAATAGACCGGCATGCCCAGGCTCCACAGTTGCAGGCCCCGCCAGCCGCGCCGCCGCACGGCAACCAGCCCCAGCAGCATCGCCGTGAGATAGCCGGCGGCCAAGTTGGTGAGCCCGATCCACATCAGCGGCCCGTCACCCATCTCGGCGAGACGGCCGGTGAGCGCGGCCACGACGAGCACGCCCACGAACCAGGGATGCACCAGCGCCGACAGGATCATCGCCGCGCTCACCGCCTGGAAGCCGACGAAACCCCACGGCCCCAACTCCCGCCACAGCCGACCCGGCCGCCGCATGTGCACAAGCCAGGTCTGCATCCAGCCCTTGAGCCAGCGCGTCCGTTGCCCGAGCCAGTTGCCGAATTCCGCCGGCGCCTCCTCCCAGGTCGTGGATGGGAGCATGGCGACACCATAGCCCTGCCGCGCCAGCCGAACGCCGAGATCGGCATCCTCCGTGACGTTGTAGGCATCCCAGCCGCCCACCGCCTCCAGCACGTCGCGGCGGAAGTGGTTCGACGTGCCCCCCAGCGGAATGGGCAGCCCCAGGCGCTCCAATGCCGGCAGAATGGCATCGAACAGGGCCGTATACTCCAGCGTAAACTGGCGCGTGAGAAAGCCCTCGGTCCGGTTCGTGATATTGAGCCGCGCCTGCAGACAGCCGAGTCCGGCTCCCCCCTCCCGGAACGCCGCGACCGCTCGTCGGAGTTGGTCGGGCTCGGGGGTATCCTCCGCATCGTAGACGACGACGAACTCGCCGCGCGCACTCTGCAACGCGTAGTTGAGCGCTCGCGGCTTGGTGCGCGGAACGCCGTCCGGCACGACGACGACGCGCACATGCGCCGACAGTCGCAGC
>JBGSQO010000034.1:0-3871 GCA_041738055.1 Filomicrobium sp. | reverse complement strand
GGCATAGGCGACATCGCCGACCAGCTTGCCCTTGCCGTCCGGGCCCTGCACGCGGTTGATGCCGACGTCGATGACGATGGCGCCGGGCTTGATCCAGTCGCCGCGCACGAACTCCGGAATGCCGACGGCGGCCACGACGAGATCGGCGCCCTTCACCACGTCGGCCAAGTTGCGCGTGCGCGAGTGGGCGACCGTCACCGTGCAATTCCCGCGCAGCAAGAGCGCGGCCATCGGCTTGCCGACGATGTTGGAGCGGCCGACGATGACCGCGTTCATGCCCGACAGGCTCTCGCCGACGGACTTGGCCAGGATCACCGATCCGGTCGGCGTGCACGGCGCCAGGGCGCGCTCGCCGATCCACAGCCGGCCGACGTTGACCGGATGGAAGCCGTCGACGTCCTTGGCCGGATCGATGGTGTTCAGCACCTTCTCGGCGTTGACGTGCTTGGGCAGCGGCAACTGCACCAGGATGCCATGCACGGTTGGATCGGCATTGAGGCTTTTGACCAGCGCCAGCAGGTCGGCCTCGCTGGTCTCGGCGGGCAGCTTGTGCTCGATGGAGCCCATGCCAACCTCGACGGTCTGCTGGGCCTTGTTCTTGACGTACACCTTGCTGGCCGGGTCCTCGCCGACAAGGACAACCGCCAGACCCGGCACGAAGCCGTGGGCGGCCTTCATGGCGGCAACCTTGGCGGCGACATCGGCGCGGACCTCGGCGGCGACGGCCTTGCCGTCGATAATGCGTGGGCTCGACATTGTTCTTGTTCCTCCCGTCTCGTGGATTCGTGTCGCGTGGTCCTCGCCGGGAACGCTTGTCCAACTTTGGTCGAGGATCGAGCGCCCTCCTTAGCCGATCCGGCTGTCAGTGCGCTACGAGGTTTTGCCAGAGAATCGCGAGGCGCTGGTCGAGTGCGCCCGCATCGCCGATCACCCGCAGGGTCTTGACCCGCGACTTGCCGCCATGCGTCAGCGCCACGGCCGACTTCGGCACCCCGAGCCATTTAGCGACGAGCAGCGCGACGGCGGTATTCGCCTCCCCCTCCGACGGCACCGCCCGCACGCGCGCCTTGAAAGCGGGCCCCTCGGCGGTCTCCTCCAGGCCGTCGACGGCATCCTTGGAGGACTTGGGCGTCAGGCGCACGCGCACGTCGACCCCATCGGCCAGCCTGCGCCAGGGTCGGGCGGGCGTTTCAGCCAAGGTGGCTCAGGCCCCCATGACGGCCGGTATCAGCACCCGCGCGATCAGCCCCTGCGCGAACGTGCAGGCCAGCATGAGCACGATGGGCGAGATATCGATGGCGCCGAGGTCCGGCATCACGCGGCGGATGGGGCGCAGCAGCGGCTCTGTCATCCGCTGCAGCGCATCGTAGATCGCCCGCACGGTGGGGTTGTAGGGATTGACGACGCCAAAGCTCATGAGCCAGCTCATGATGACGGTGGCAATGACCACGATGAAATAGAGCCCGATCAGATGATGGACGAGCTCGAGTATCAGGACGATGAGGTTCGTCATTATGCCCCTGTTCCGGTCGGTGTGCCGCTAGCCAGGGTGTAGCGAGGGCCGGTGTGCGGGGCAAGCGCGGCAAGCGTGGCAGGTCGGCGCTCCCACGCGGGGCGCCGGTTGGTTGCCTGCAGCAGGCTTGCTTGACAGTCCGGAGCCGGAAGCCGTAAACCGCTCGCACTTCGAGATGGGGCCGTAGCTCAGATGGGAGAGCGCCTGGATCGCACCCAGGAGGTCAGGGGTTCGATTCCCCTCGGCTCCACCAAGTCCATCAAGGACTTAAACCTGCCAGCTCGTTGATATCGCTGAAAATCTCCAATGTTGCCGCACGCTTGAGCCCGATCCCTCCGGGTCGCTGTGCCACATTTGTGTGACACATTGCTGTGCCACATTTGCACTGAGGCACGACGGCCCGACCAAGTGTCAGGACACGACCTCGATGCATGCCTTTCAGCGATCTTCCAAGTCCACCTGCGGCTACCAAACAGCGACCTATCTCGTCCGCTGGCGTTCGCCACACTAAATGTCATTAGACCTACGATTGTGCGAATATTGAAACGGGCTGAGCAAAGAAAAGGCCCGAGCGCGCAAGGCGTCCGGGCTCGACATATTTCGGGAGGTGTGGAGGAACCGGCGTCTACCAGCGCGGCACGCGGAGGCGGAACTGCAGGACGTCGAGGCGCGCATAGATGCGTTCGAACATCAACGGCTCGCCCGAGTTCGACAACGTCAGCCGCTTCAGGCACAGCACGCAATCCTTGGGCTTGACCGCCAACAGAGGCGCCAAGGTATTCGGCACCTCATCGACCGACAGCGTCAGGTCGGCATAACCGATCTCGATGTCGAGGCGCTTCTCCATCAGCAGAAAGACGTCCTGGCGGGAGAGATCGAGTAGCATCAGCTTGCGCCCGACGGCGAGCGGCAGATAGCCGATGTCGAGCGAGATCAGCGTCGAACCCGCCTTGCGCGCCCGCGCCATGTGGACGACATCGCTGCCGACGTCCACGCGCAGCGCCTCGGCGACACTGCGGTCGGCGGGGATCTCCCGTAACTCAAGCACGTCGGAATGGGTCTCGACGCCGAGCGGGGCCATCATCTCGCCGAAGCTCTGCAGCCGCTCCAGGCTGGCGGTGGCGAACAGCCCGCTGACGAAGTAGCCCTTTCCGCGACGCGCCTCCACGACGCCGCTCGCCCGCAACTCGTCGAAGGCCTGCCGCGCGGTGACCCGGCTCACCTCGAAGCGGGCCATGATCTCGTGCTCGCTCGGCAACTGCGCGCCGCGCGGGAATGTGCCGTCTGAGATCTGGCCCAGCACCCAGTTGCGGATCACCAGATACTTGGGCACGCGCTCGCCGTCTCGCGGATCAACCGGACGTGTCTTCGGCATGGGAGCCATCGCGCCACTCCGCCTTTGATGTCTTGGTGCGCTCGTAGCCGGGGCCGACCTAGTGGCCTGTCTCGCCTAAATCGCTGTGCTGGCCGAAACCTCTGACGATTTAGGCGAGACATGAAGGCCACTAGCAAACTTAATGACTTAGTGCGGCGTTTATCGCGCCTTAATTGACGACCAGTTTGCCGCACGCATGGGTCAATTAAGGCGCGACGCCACACTAGCCCGCCGAGCGGCCGCGCTTCGTCTCGATCTGCTGCAGGGCCCAGCGGACGTTCTTGCGCACTTCTGGATCGGCGTCGTCTCCGGCTTTCTCCAGGTACGGTCGGGCCTCGGGAGCACCGATCTCGCCGAGGGCTGCCGCCGACTCCTTGCGCAGGTTCGCCTCCGGATGTGTCAGTCCCGAGGCAATGGCGCCAATGGCTGCTCGGGCGCCGAGCTTGCCGAGACTGCGCGTCGCTTTGATCCGCACCTGCCAGTACGCATCCTCGAGGGCCGAGACGAGCGCCGGGATGGCTGACTGCGCCGCCGGGGCCTTGCCGATGGTCTCGGCGGCCATCTCGCGCACGAGCCAGTCCGTGTCAGTGAGGCATGAGCGCACCGTATCGAGGACGGCTCCGCTCCAGGAATAACCCAGCGCACTGACCGCCGCCCGCCGGACGCCCCCATCCGCATCGGTCGTTGCCGCTCTGAGCGCCGGAATCGCCTCGTCGAGCTTCAGGTATCCGATGACGCCGACGGCCTGCACGCGTACGGCCGGATCGGCGTCCTGCAGCGCTTCGAGGGCGGGCTTCAGGCAATCCGTCCGGCGCAACTCCTTCAAGGCCCGAAGTGCGGCCTGCCTGACGAACGCCGAGCCGTGCGCAACGAGCGGAATGATCGCATCGGCGGCGAGCGGGTCCTTCAACTCGGCCATGCTCTCGGCGGCGGCCGCCGAGACCTCGGCATCGGCATCGATGAGCGCGGTCGCCAGAGCCTCG
>JBGSQO010000027.1:0-1914 GCA_041738055.1 Filomicrobium sp. | reverse complement strand
CAAGGCCGACGCGGAAGCCGCCCGTCTCGCCGCCGAGGCCGAAGCCAAGCGCAAGGCCGAGGAGCAGGCTCGCTTGGCAGCACTGGCTCCGACGGCCAAGGTCGACGAGAAGGCCAAACAGACCGCCGAGGCGGCTGCCTGCGAAAAGGCCCTGCAGAACTCGATTGCCGCCGGAACGATCAACTTCGAGTTCGGCAGCGCAGCCCTCTCCTCGTCCAGCACGGCCACTTTGGACAAGCTGGTCAAGGCCGCCACGGCCTGCTCCCGCGTCGCCATCCGTATCGAAGGCCACACCGACAACGCGGGTGCCGCCTCTCTCAACCTCGCCTTGTCCGAGCGTCGGGCCCAGGCGGTCGCGACCTACCTCACCAAAGCGGGCGTGTCTGCGGGCCAGTTGGAGGCGAAGGGCTTCGGTGACAGTAGGCCGCTTGCTCCCAACACCTCGGCGGCCAATCGGGCGCGCAACCGAAGGATCCAGTTCACCGTTCGCTGAAATGCCCGATGGGCACCCTGTCATACCAACCGAAAGAACTCCTGACGCATCGCTCTCGATAGACCGCGCCTTCCAGCCGGCTCTCGGAACAGGTGTCGGAAGGCGCAAACAAGAGTCCCGCGCCTTCCGGCCGGCTCTCGGAACGAGTGTCGGAAGGCGCAAACAAGAGTCCCGCGCCTTCCAGCCGGCTCTCGGAACGAGTGTCGGAAGGCGCAAAGAAAGAGAAACACCGTCCGGCCGATCGGACAGTCGGATGAGAGATCCGACATTCCGGACGGTCTAACGCACACGGAGGACGAATTCCCGATGAGCGTCGGGACGAAAATTGGGGCTTCCGATTGCGGCCGCTCTGGGCGATTTTGTCGGCCAGAGCGACGATATGTCCCGAATCCTGTCTATGCCCGTTAGTGAAGTGTTGACGAAAAACTCGCCTGGAACAATGTGCTATCGGTGCATCCAGATAGGAAACTTTAAGGTAAACCGGGGCATAAGTAGTGTGCCCAAACGGAGGACCCAAGGTATGAAGCGTATAACCGCCCTCGCCGGGCTGCTGCTCATGAGCGCGTCGCCACTGGCCGCCGAGCAGCCAGCACGGCTCGCATTCGCCAAGATCTGCCCGACTGATTCCCCCCTCGAGCACTGCGGCTCCGAGCGCCCGGGGATCGCCGACACCGGTGGCCACGCCCATCGGCTTTCAGCGCGCGACGCTGCCGCGATCGCCCCTCGCATCCAGCTGGCCGCCGACGAGTCCAAGGACTGGAAGCTGAAGGAGCTGCTCGACGTCAGCAAGCTCTGGGGCTCCACCAAAGCCCCGACGCCGGTTGCCCAGGCCGACCTGGAGAAGGCCCTGAAGGCGCTGCTCGCCGAGCGCGCAAGCTGGGGCAAGAGCCCATCGCAACCCTCTTCGACGACCAAGACCGCCGCTGGTGGCACCGCCAAGCCAGGCAGCGAGCAGGGCAGCCTCGGCAGCTATCTCGCCCGCCGCGACAGTTGGGGTTCCCCGGCCGGAACGGCTGCAAGTGCGGCCCCGGTCACTCTCGTCACGATGCCGACGGACCTTGCCGCCTTCCTGAAGGAGCGCGAGACCTGGGGCCTCCCGCCGGCCAAGCCCGTCGCGGCTCCGTTGGCTGCCGGCGCGCCACGCAAACTGCGCTTCGCCGAGACCGCTCCCATCAAGGACGACGGCCGCCAGCCCATCATGCATGCCGCCGACACGCGTCCGATCCCGGTTGTCGGCGAAATTCCGGCCGCTGCCGTCGTCGCCAATTTGAAGGGCCTGCTCGCCGAGCGCACCTCCTGGGGTGAAGCCCCCAAGCTGTCCTCGACCGAGAACGTCGACCCGCCGATGCCGACCGACCTCGCCGCCTACCTGAAAGAGCGCGAGACCTGGGGTCTGCCGCCGGCCAAGCCCGTCACCGCCC
>JBGSQO010000023.1:0-2446 GCA_041738055.1 Filomicrobium sp. | reverse complement strand
GGCGATACCGAACTGGCCGATCAACGCGCGGAAGCGCGCCAGTGCCGCCAGCGCCCGGACCACCGCGTCCTCCGCCAACAGGCCGGTTGTGGCCACCGCGCGCCCGAGACCGCACAGCACCTTTTCATTGAACAGCGGTGTCGGCGAGCGCACCCGGCCCTCGTAGACGACGAGGCGAACCGAGTTCGACCCGATGTCGACGACGGCAATGGGTTCCAGCTCGGCAAATCGGCCGCGGTCCCCGATCCGGGCGATCCCCTCTGTCAACAGCGCACCCCGCTCAGGCTGTGTTCAAGTTCGGCTCAGACGTCGCTCAGAACGCGCTCAGGTCTTGCGCAGCGTGTGGAAGCGCGGCGGAAAGTCCTCCTGCAGCGCCTCGCCGCGCCCCGACAGGCTCGGATTGTTCATAAAGTAATGGTGCGCATTGAACGGCTCTTCCCCGGCTGCCGGCACGATCCGCTGCGAGGAGCCATCGGCCAGGATGCGCCAGCTCTGCTGGTTGTCCTTCAGATTGGCAACCATGATCTGGTTCAAAACCTGCTCGTGGACGGTCGGATTCTTGATCGGCGTCAGCGCTTCGACGCGGCGGTCGAGGTTCCTCGGCATCATGTCGGCTGAGCTGATGTAGACTGCGGCATTCGGCGAGGGCAACCCCTCCCCGCGGCCAAAGCAGTAGATGCGCGAGTGCTCGAGGAAGCGGCCGACGATACTCTTGACGTGAATGCGCTCCGACATGCCGGGCACGCCGGGTCTCAAGCAGCAGATGCCGCGCACGACGAGGTCGATGTCGACGCCCGCGTTGCTGCCGGCATAGAGCGCCTCGATGATCTCGGTGTCGACGATCGAGTTCATCTTCATCCAGATCGCGGCCGGGCGGCCGGCCTTGGCGTGCTCGATCTCCTCGGCGATGTGATCGAGGATGCGGCGGCGGATACCGTGCGGGCTTGCCGCCATCAGTTCCAGCGCCCCCGGCTCGCCATAGCCGGTGACGAAGTTGAGGATGCGGGTGACGTCGCGGGCGATCGCCGGATCGTCGGTGAACAGCGACAGGTCGGTATAGATGCGCGCCGTCTGCGGATGATAGTTGCCGGTGCCGATGTGCGAATAGGTGACGAGGTCGCTGCCTTCCCTGCGCACCACGATGCCGAGCTTGGCGTGCGTCTTCAGCTCGATGAAGCCATAGACGACGTGCACGCCCGCGTTTTCCAGGTCGCGCGCCCACTTGATGTTGGCGGCCTCGTCGAAGCGCGCCTTCAGCTCGACGACCGCCGTCACCGATTTGCCGGCCTCGACGGCGTCCTTGAGGGCAGAGACGATCGGGCTATCGCGCGAGGTGCGGTAGAGCGTCCACTTGATCGCCATGACGTTGGGATCGCGGACGGCCTGGCGCAGGTACTGGACGACGACGTCGAAGGATTCGTAGGGGTGGTGGACGACGAAGTCCTTGGCCTTGATGGCCGCGAAGACGTTGCCCTCGAACTGGCGCACGCGCTCGGGAAAGCGGATCGAGAACGGCTGGAACTGCAGGTCGGTGCGGTCGGCGACGATCAGCTGTGAGGTATCGGCGAGCCCGAGCAGCCCGTCCTTCACGAACACGTCGCTCTCGGCGACCTCCAGTTCGTCGACCACGAAGCGCTGCAGCCCCTTGGGCATGCGGCCGTCGATCTCAAGCCGGATGACATTGCCGCGGCGGCGCCGCTTCAGCAGGTTCTCGAAGGTCTGGACGAGGTCCTCGGCTTCTTCTTCCAACTCGATGTCGCTGTCGCGCAGCACCCGGAAGGCGCCCTGTTTTAAGACCGAGAAGCCGGGAAACAGGGTTTCGGTGAACAGGCCGATCACCGATTCGACCCGAATGAAGCGCACGCCCGCGCCGGCCGCCGCCTTCAGCCGGATGAAGCGGTCGAGCTGGGCGGGAATGGGAATGAGCCCGTTCAGCGTCTTGCCGGTCTCCCGGTTCTCCATCAGGACAGCGAGCGTCAGGCCCTTGTTGAGGATGAACGGGAAGGGGTGCGAGGGATCGACCGCGATCGGCGTCAGGATCGGGAAGTACTGATCCATGAACAGCTGGCGCAGGCTGTCGCGCTCGTCTTTGCCCACGTCCTCGGGCTCGATGATCGCGACGCCGGCACGCACCAAGTCCTGGCGCAGCGCCTTCCAGCAGGCCTGCTTCAGCTGCACGAGGGTTGCGGCAAAGGCGTTGATCTCGGCGAGCTGTTGGGTCGGCGTCAGCCCGTCCTGGGACGGCAGCGAGAACCCGGTGGCGATCTGGCCGTGGATGCCGGCGGCCCGCACCATGTAGAACTCGTCCAGGTTGGACGCCGAAATCGACAGGAAGCGCACCCGCTCGAGCAGCGGATGGCGCGTGTTCATCGCCTCCTCGAGCACGCGATTGTTGAACTGCAGCCAGCTCAGCTCGCGATTGTAGTAGCGCGCCGGCCCCTGTGGC
>JBGSQO010000007.1:0-2336 GCA_041738055.1 Filomicrobium sp. | reverse complement strand
CGCATCGCCCAGAGTTCGGCGTCGCCGACCGTGGCGAGTGCCGCGGTCACGTCGACGAGCGGCTCGCGCCAGCGTGATGCGCCGCAGGCTCGGGTCCAGAGACGATCCGCGGCCGCCGAATCCCAACTCGGCATGTGCACGCCGTTCGTCACGTGCGAGACCGGCACCTCGCCTTCCGGCCAGCGCGGGAACAGGTGCTGGAAGATCCGGCGGCTGACCGCGCCATGCAGGCGACTCACGCCGTTGATGTACCCGCAGGTCCGGGCCGCGAGGTACGCCATGTTGAACGGCTCGTCGTCGTCGTCATGCAGGCGCCCGAGTGCCAGTAGTTGGCGCGGCTCGACACCCAGGGTTTCCACATACCTCGAACCGTAGCGGCGCATCATCGAAGAGGAATAGGTGTCGAACGCTGCGGCGACGGGCGTGTGGGTCGTGAAGACGTTGCCGGGCCGCGTCGCCCACAACGCCTCCTCGAACGTGCATGCATGGCGCGTCATGTGGGTGCGCGCCCGCTCCAGCGTGACGAAGGCCGCATGTCCCTCGTTCAGGTGACAGACGCCGGGCTCTATGCCGAGCGCCTGCAGGAGTTGCCAGCCACCAATGCCGAGCACGATCTCCTGCTGCAAGCGGTGCTCCGCGCCCCCTGCGTATAGCTGGGCAGTGATGCCGCGATCCGCCGGCGTGTTCAACGGGTCGTTGCTGTCGAGCATGTAGAGGGGCACGCGGCCGACCTGCGCATGCCAGATGCGCAACCTAAGGTGGCGACCGGGCAACTCGACCTGAATGATGAGTCGAGAGCCATCGGTCGCCATGACCGGCGCGACCGGCAGGTCGGAGGAAGCATTCTGCGGCTGCAGCTCGAGCTGCCTGCCATCCGCGTCCAGCACCTGCCGGAAGTATCCCTGCTGGTAGAGAAGTCCCACCCCGACGATCGGCAGCCCGAGGTCACTGGCGGTTTTCAGATGGTCGCCGGCGAGTACGCCGAGACCGCCGGAATAGATCGGCAACGCCTCGCTGAGCCCGTACTCCATGCTGAAGTATGCGACCGTCAGTTGTCGCGACGCTGGTGCATGGCGTTCGCACCACGAAGGCGCATCGAGGTACTCGCGCCGCGCGGCTGCGAGTCGCGCGAGTTCCGCGGTATAGGAACGGTCGGCGGCCAGTTGCTCGAGCCGCCATTGCGGCACGCTCTGCAGGATCAGCCAGGGGTTGCCGGTGCGCTCCCAGGCAAGCGGGTCGAGAGTCCTCCAGATGTGATCGGTAGAGTGGCTCCACGTCCAGCGCAGGTCGAGGCTCAATTCGACCAACACGGCGAGAGGCAGGGGTACCGGTCGGGACACAGGGCTGGCAATCGATCCATTCACTGGCGGCCTCGGCGGTTCACGTTGGTTGCACGCTGCTGCAACCTTGGCTGCGCATGATTGCGCATCAATGTGACGATCCGGAGAGACCCCATGTCCCCGCCTGCCGCCCCTCCAATCAGCCTGCCGGACGACGACGAGCTAGATCGACTCGACGCCTGGTGGCGCGCCTGCAATTTCCTCGCGGCGGGCATGATCTACCTGGTCGACAACCCGCTGTTGCGGGTGCCACTCGAGCCCGCCCACATCAAGCGCCGCCTGCTCGGGCACTGGGGCTCGAGTCCCGGGCTCGCATTCATGTACGCCCACCTGAACCGGGTGATCGTCCGCGACGACCTCGACGCGATCTTCCTAGCGGGGCCGGGCCACGGCGCGCCAGGCGTGCTCGCGCCGGCGTGGCTCGAGGGCAGCTACGGCGAGGTGTACCCGGACAAGGGCTTCGATGTCGACGGGCTGCGGCGGTTCTTCCGTGACTTCTCGTTTCCGGGCGGCATCGGCAGCCACTGCACGCCAGAAACCCCCGGCTCGATCCACGAGGGAGGCGAGCTGGGCTACAGCCTGTCGCATGCGTTCGGTGCCGCCTTCGACAACCCCGACCTGCTCGTGGCCGTCGCGGTCGGCGACGGCGAGGCCGAAACCGGGCCATTGGCCACTGCCTGGCATTCGAACAAGTTCCTCAATCCCGTTCGCGACGGCGCGGTCCTGCCGATCCTGCATCTCAACGGCTACAAGATCGACAACCCGACCGTGCTGGCGCGAATCACTCACGACGAACTCGCGGCCTTGTTCACCGGCTACGGCTGGACGCCGCATTTCGTCGAGGGAGACGACCCGCGTTCGATGCATCGCCAGATGGCCACCGAGCTCGATCGCTGCCTTGCCGAGATCCGCGCGATCCAGCATGCCGCACGCGCCGACGGCGGAGCGGCGTCCTCGGCCAGTCGTGGGCGCTGGCCGATGATCGTGCTGCGCAGC
>JBGSQO010000692.1:0-6099 GCA_041738055.1 Filomicrobium sp. | reverse complement strand
GGCGACGGCGAGGTTGGCGTTGCGCTGGTCGAAGTCCCGCTCCGTCACCGTTCCCGATTTCACCAGCGGGCGGGCGCGTTCGACCTCGTTCTCGGCGAGCGCCACCTGCGCCTTGGCGCGCGCGATCTCGGCCTCCGCGCTCTCGACGGCGATCTTGAACGGCCGCTGGTCGATAGTGAACAGTGGCTCGCCGGCCTTGATGATCTGGCCGTCCTTGAAATGGACCTTGTCGATGAAGCCGGAGACGCGGGGGCGCACCTCCACGGTCTCGACCGCCTCGAAGCGGCCCGAGTACTCGTCCCACTGCGTGATGCGCCGCGCGACGGGCTGCGCCACGGTCACGGGGATGGCCTGCGGCGGACCCGGCTGGGCCATGGCGGGCTCGATCAGCAGTGTGGCGACCGCAACGAGGCAACTGAGCTTGAACTGCATTGCAGCCTCCCGATCTGGGCACGAACCTGAATTGCTCACGGTGTGTTCATCGAGAGAACGAACCGCGCTCCTTGTGTACACAAGAGTGTGCGCATCGACCAGCCAGCCGACAGCTCGAAACCTCCAGCGAGACGCAGGCGGCCACGGCATCGAACGGCTCGGTACAATGCTAGACGCCACCCATCGGCGGCAACACGCGTGTATGACGCCTCGGATAACGGAGATCGGCTGCTTTCGGATGCGCACGCCGGTCGCGCTCTCAAGTTGACGCTCATGGGGCTAGACCTTTGATCCATCACCGGAGTTTGGGGGCACGCGAGTTGCCCAGAAGCAGGCAAACGGGGTGATCCCCCACGCGGGGTCCGGGGGCGCATCCAACACCAGTTTACCGAGTGTTGGCTGGGCAGAGCCCCCGCACTTGACTCATGCCGTCCCACCGATGTTTCGACACAGTGTCCGTGCGGTCGGCCGGACGGTGTTGTCTATCGTTTACGCCGTCCGGCCGGCTCTCAGAACCCGCGTCGGAAGGCGCAAGCGAAGAGTCCTTGGAAATTGCAACGGTATGAGTGCGCGCCCGAACGGTGCTATAGGCAGGGCCGACCCCTTGACTTCGACGACTTGAGAAAGCCCTGATGGACGACACCACCCCGCCGCTTGGCGCCGCCACCTCGACGGCCCCCGTCTCTCCGGCCGCGCAAGCCGGCCCGCGCGATGTCAAGCTCGACAGCGAGATTGCCCGCCGCCGCACCTTCGCGATCATCTCCCACCCCGACGCCGGCAAGACCACGCTGACCGAAAAGCTGCTGCTGTTCGGCGGCGCCATTCAGCTGGCCGGCCAGGTCAAGGCCAAGAAGGACCGCCGCTCCACCCGCTCGGACTGGATGGCGATCGAGAAGGCGCGTGGCATCTCGGTGGCGACTTCCGTCATGACGTTCGAGTACGGCGGCGCGGTGTTCAACCTGCTCGACACCCCCGGCCACGAAGACTTCTCCGACCACACCTATCGCACGCTGACGGCGGTCGACTCCGCGATCATGGTCATCGACGCGGCGCGCGGCATCGAGAGCCGGACGCTCAAGCTGTTCGAGATCTGCCGCCTGCGCGACATCCCCATCATCACCTTCGTCAACAAGATGGACCGCGAGAGCCGCGAGCCCTTGGAATTGCTGGACGAGGTCGAGAAGACGCTGGCGCTCGATACCGTCCCGATGGTCTGGCCGATCGGGCGCGGGCGTGGCTTCCGCGGCACCTACGACATGGCGCACGGCCGCATCCGCCGCATCGACGAGGACCCCGACGGCATCAAGGTCACCGGCCCCGACGATCCCACCTTCAAGACCCTGCTGGAGCCGGAAGACTTCCCCGCCTGGCGCGACGAGGTCGAGCTTGTGGCCGATGTCGCCAGCGGCTTCGACGTGGAAGCCTTCCGGCAGGGTAGCCAGACTCCGGTGTTCTTCGGCTCGGCGCTGCGCAACTTCGGCGTCCGCGACCTGCTCGATACCCTTGTGGCCCACGCCCCGCCGCCGCGCGCGCAGAAGTCGGCCGCCCGCGTGATCGAGGCGAGCGAGCCGGCGATGACCGGCATCGTGTTCAAGATCCAGGCGAATATGGACCCCCAGCACCGCGACCGCATCGCCTTCATGCGGGTGGTCTCGGGCAAGCTGACGCGCGGCATGAAGCTGAAGCTGGTGCGGACGGGTAAGACGTTCGCGGTCACCGCGCCGCAGTTCTTCTTCGCCCAGGATCGGTCCATTGCCGAGGAGGCCTACGCCGGCGACGTCGTCGGCATCCCCAATCGCGGCACGCTCAGGATCGGCGACGCCCTGACCGAGGGCGAGGACGTGACCTTCCTGGGCATTCCGAGCTTTGCACCGGAAATCCTGCGCCGCATCCGGCTCGATGATGCCATCAAGGCCAAGAAGCTGAAGGACGCGCTGCGCGAGATGGCGGAGGAAGGCGTCGTGCAGCTGTTCAACCCCATCGACGGCATGCCGCCCATCGTCGGCGTCATCGGCGCCCTGCAGCTCGACGTGCTGGGAGACCGGCTGGTTCACGAGTACGGCCTGCAGACGGGCTTCGAGGGCTCCCCCTACGACACGGTGCGCTGGATCTCCTGCGAGGACGCTAAGGCGATGCAGAAGTTCCTCGAGCGCTATCGCTCGGCCATCGCCACCGACCTCGACGGCGATCACGTCTACATGGCGTCGTCCGTCTACAACCTGTCCTCGGTGATGGAGCGCCACCCGGAGGTCAAGTTCGAGGCCATCAAGACCTATCAGATCAGGCCGGAGTGACGCGCATGGCCCTCCTTGCTCGTGGCATGTCCGGGCTGCTGGCGGTCCTGGTCCTGTCGGCTGAGGCCTCTGCAGGCCAGACACCGAAGGTCGCCCCCTGCGAGGACGCAAGCGTCGGCATTTCCTCGCTCATTGCGCCGGTCGCCAAACATTCCCGCTCGTTCTACGACGGCCGGGTGATGGTCTATGCGGTCGACCAGGGCGAGCCGGTCTGCTGCTCGTATGGCGTTGCGGTCGTCATCCCACTGCCGGACGACGATGGTGGCGGCCTGCAGTGCATCGCGGCCATGGGCGCAAGCGGTCTCGACCTCGACGGGCTGAAGACGTCCTATGATGCGGGTCGCGGCCTCTTGCTGACGATCCCGGCGCGGTGGCACAATGCCGACAAGGACACCTACAGCGACGGCCGGGCTTTCAAGCTGCGCATCAATCTGAAGGCGGCGACAGTGACGGCGGAGTGAGCCCGAGGGGCTCCCGGCGCATACTCCTGAAAGAGCGCGGCCGACCGCCACGTCGATAAACCCTATGTCCGTGATATATCTTTGATCGCCATTCATCCCACTGAGGAGTTGAGACCATGTCTCCCAAATCTACCTTCGCTTGCGCGATCTGCGCCCTGATGCTCTCCGCCGCGCCCGTTCTGGCGGCCGATCCGGCCATGGAAGAGCGCGTAAAGGTTGCGCGGGGGGCGATCATGCAGCTCGCTGAAGAGCTGAAGGGCGAACTCGTCGGCGCGCTCCAGAGCGGCGGCCCGGTCAAGGCGACCGAGACCTGCAGCATCGTCGCGCCGCAGATCTCCACCAACGTGTCGCAGGGCAAGGGCCTGACGATCGGCCGCACGGCGCTCAAGGTTCGCAATCCAGCCAACGTTCCGGATGATTTCGAGAAGGCCCAGCTGGAAGCCTTCGCGGCCCGAATCGCTGCCGGTGAGGACGCCATGAAGATCGACCACGCCGAAGTCGTGACGGATGCCTCAGGCGCCAAGACCTTCCGCTACATGAAGGCGATCCCGATGGCCGAGAAGCCCTGCGCGGTCTGCCACGGCGCTGAACTCAAGCCGGAGCTGAAGGCGGAGATCGACAAGCTGTACCCGGCCGACCAGGCCGTCGGCTTCAAGGTCGGCGAACTGCGCGGCGCCTTCACCGTGAAGCAGAAAGTCGATTGAGATGATCTCCCTCTCCCCGTCTTCACGGGGAGAGGGAATTGACGCTTCAAGCGGCGCGCGGTGGAGATGTCTCCGGCCCGATAGGTCCGCCGTTGCCGTTGCCCGCCCCGCTTTCATTTGCCGCGTGGCGCTTGCGGTCGGCCATGAACTGATCGAACTCGGCGCGGTCCTTGGCGGCGCGCAGCTTCTCCAAGAACGTCTGGAACTCGCGCTCCTCGTCCTCCAGCCGCTTGATCGTCTCGCTGCGATACTCGTCGAAGGCGGCATTCCCGCTCGTGCGGAAGCCGCCCATGCGCGTCTCGAAGCGGTCGGCCGCCTCATCCATTTTCGCGCCCATGCGGCGACCCCAGCCGCCCCAGCGCGCAGTGCGTGAACACCCCATTCGTCCGCTCCATATCAGGTAGGCGAGGATGGCAAGACCGATCGGCCAGAACACGACGAATCCGAGCACCATCACGGCGATCCAGGCCGGCAGGCCCCAATCGTCGAGCTTTGCGACCATCTCGGTCATGGCAGTCCCCTCGTGGTTGACGTGTCGCGGCATGGGCTCGCCCAGGCTCGCGACGGCTGCGATGTGAATGTGTATTACATTTACATCGCTAGAGTTAAGGCGGCAAGTCCGCTGCTTCAAGGGGCATGAGAATTTTTGAAGTTGGCGAGGGCAAGGCGGCCGGGGCGGGCGGGCGTCCGAACGGGGTTCGACCGTTACGAACGAGCTATTTTTTTTCGAATTATTTCCGGCCTGTGACGCCGGAAACAGCGCGGCGGCAGCCTTGCGCGCATCTTTGGTCTCAAGAGAAACCCAGCGCCGGCCCGAGTGGCCAGCTCCGAACCAAAGAGTAGGAACAGCGTCATGAACACGATCTTCGCCGCCGTCGTCCTCGCCACCGCAACCGCAGCCATCGCCACCGACGCCAACGCCTACAGCCTGCGCCTCATCCGGGCGTGCTCGAGCGACTACTACAGCCACTGCAGCCAGCATTCGCTGTCGTCGCCCGCTTTGCCGCAGTGCTTCAAGGCGGCGGGCGCCAGCCTCAAGATGGGCTGCATCAAGGCCATGGTCGCCGACCGCCTCGTGAGCGTCGCCGAGGTCAACCGGATCCTGGGTGCTGCCGGGCGCAGAGCTTCGCTCGACTGAGCTTGACTTTCCCTTGAGCTTTCCGCGCCCGGCACTGCCGGGCGCACTTTTGTCTTGGCGTCACGGTTGAAGGATGGCCATCGCAGAGGTTCGTCGCAGGCCAGTCTAAGCGCCCTTGCCGTTGCCCGCTTCCTCGTATCCGCCCGCGGCCTTGTCTTTCGCCTTCTTGGCCTTGCTGCCTTCCGCGATGCGGTCGACGATAGCGAGGAACACGGCACTGGCCACGAACGCGAGATGGATCAGCGTCGACCACATGATCTTCTCGTTCTCGTATTGGTTCGAGTTGAGGAACACCTGCAAGAGATGGATCGAGGAGATGGCGACGATGGCCGACGCGATCTTGACCTTGAGGCTGCCGGTATCGATCTTGCCAAGCCAGCTCAGTTCGCTGGAATCTCCCTTGTCGAGGCGCGAGACGAAGTTCTCGTAGCCCGACAGCATGACCATCACCATGAGGCTGGCGACGAGGCAGGCATCGATCAACCCCAGCATGGCCAGGATCACCTCGTTGTCGGTGTAGGTGAAGATCTTGGAGGCGATCTTGATGCACTTGTTGATGAACGCGACCGCATAGAGGGCCAAAGCGACAGCAAGGCCCATGTAGAAGACCACGAGAATCCAGCGGCTGGCGAGCAACGTGCGCTCGATGAACCCCTCGACGTCGAAGATGGATCGGGAGGGTTGCGGCGACGGGCTGGCGGTCTCGTCGCGGGCGGGGCTCATGGCAATCTCCTTGGTCACTCAGCGGGGCCAGCGCTGATAACGCGCTAGCGCCCGGCGATCAAGGCTCTGGGCATGAAAACCAGTCGCGCTGTTAATGTGTTGCTTCACGACGTTGATTTGGCGAAGGGGGGCAACGGCTCAGCCGCGGGGCACACCCAACCCGTCGAAGTAGACGAGCACGGCCGCTTCGAGCAACTCCTCCGGCGTCATGGGGATCGGCCGGCGGGCAGCATCGCCGCGCGCGAACAGGGCCGCGATGCCATGCGACAGCGACCAGATGTGCAGAGCCATCATCATCGCCGGCGGGCGACGGCCTTCCGGGCACAGCGCGGCAATCCCGGCGCAGG
>JBGSQO010000649.1:0-2847 GCA_041738055.1 Filomicrobium sp. | reverse complement strand
GCCGCCCCTTGCGCCAGCGCGTTCCTGGCCGAGAGGAACAACCCCCAGCTTTCGTCGCCGGGCGCCGTCTTGCCATCCGCACTGTAGCCGCTCGAGATCTCCTTCAACATGAAGTCGAGGGGCACGTCCGACAGCCGGTCGGTCGCCCAGCCGCCTCCGACGCCCGCGTGGGTGCCAGGGAACCAGACTTCGACGATCCGCTCCGGCCGGATCGGGTCGGGCTCCATCAGGGTCGGCTCGAACTCCTGCCGTTCCTCGTCGAGCGCCACCATGTGATAGGCCCTGGCGACGCTGTCGGGGACCGACATGTCGTGCAGGATGTTGAGCTGCTGGAAGTTGATACCGGCAATCGTCTTGCCGATGCCGAACGAGCCGACCGTATCCCAGCAGCCGAGAACGTCGACGGCCACGGATTTGCGCTCCTTCGACGGCAGCAGCGTCCAGTGCCGGCCGAACAGGCGCAGGGTCCAGATCGAATTGGGTGCGCCGCGCTCGTCGATCATGCGCGCCAGGATACGGGCACTGGCGGCACCCCGGCTGAAGCCGAAGATAAAGACGCGGTCGCCGGGCCGCCAGACCCGGATCAGGTCGAGGTAGGCACGATCGATGATGCCGCTGGCGCCCATGCCGGTCGCCTGCGACAACGTACCGATCAGCGGGTCGTTGTCGTACTTGTTGCCGATGCCGGTGTAGTAGAAGGCGATCTGGCGGTCGCTGTAGGTCTTGCACAATGTGGCGTCGAACCGGCCCTCCGGGGCGAACACACCCGGCGCGTCGGCCTTCAGCATCCGGAACAGCTTGAACACGTTGGTCTGCGCCAGGAAGCCCATCTCGACCTGATCGGGCGTATTGCTGGTGCCGTCGAGAAGGACGACGATGTTCTTGCGCCGCGTGCCCGACCACGTCTCCGTGACCTTCAGCACGGCATAAAGGAACGGCAGGCCGAACAGCAGCATATTCCACCATTCCAGACTGTCGTCGAACGGCAGCGCAGCCCACAGCCCGCTCCAAACCGCCCCGCTGCCGAACAGGTTGAATACGAGGTCGAAGGCGACCAACGCCAGAGCCCAGTACAGCAGCTGGTTGTACCGGTTGGCCGGCATGAGCGAGGCGACGAACCCCGGCTTTGTGGTGTGGCGCCGGGTCCGATAGGCCAGCACCAGGACAATCAGCTGGAACAGCAGCACGCCGGTGATGCTGGCCGCCAGATCCACGACCGCAGGATCGAGCGCCGGATTGGACAGGGCTGCCGACCCTTGCGTCTTGGTGGCCTCGTCGAGCCCGGCGATCATGCTGTTGAAGCTCGAAGCCGTGATGGTGATGCCCAGGAGGGCGACGAACCCGAAGCCGAACCAGGTCCAGAAATCGCGCCTGTAGAACAGGCCGGCCAACCCGGGCAACAGCGCGAAGGCTGCAGCGCTCCCCACTGTTGCCACGGCACTCGACCAGTACAGCAGCATCGCAGCCCACAGGATGTCGAGGTAGCCCTTGATGCCGGCCGAGATCACCGCGATCACGCCGAACCAGCCGCCCATCTCTTCCATGCTGAAGCCGAGGATCGCGTTGTTCGTCACGATGTTGGTCTTGTCACGGAATTCGACCACCAGGGCGTCGACGCTGCGGCCTTTCGGGTCGCGGCACTCGGTCCCCAGAGCCGACAGCTTGCGGTCCTGCAGTTGCTTTCCGGCCGCTTCCGCCGCCGCCTTCTGCGCGTCCGTGGCGGTGCCGGCCTCGACAGCCTCGAGCGTTGTCACCGCGGTCCGGACACTGGTGCATGCCTTGGCGAAGACTTCAGTCAGGGCGACGTGGCTACCGACCGAGGACAGGCCGTGCACCATAAAGGCGAACGCCGAGACCACCAGCAGCATGACCGGGATGAAGCGGGAGCCCTTCTTGACCTTGAGCAGCTCGCGCAGGTCGTCCTTGGGGTTCGCCAGCGTGGCATTCTCAACGGCCGAAGTCTGCGACATCGGTGCCTCCTCTACGCGCTACAAGCCAGAGTACCAGTGACGAAGGTCTCGATCCGTTGAAGCCGTCGGATGGCGGAAATCGCACAAGTCCCCGGACAAAACGGCGTATGTCAGTGAACAAGGTTACGATCTTGCCGACGGCATGCAATATCATACTCATCGGCCAACTGTACGATCGGGCTAGGTGTATCTTCGTGGTAACACTGGGTGCGGGAGGGGTTGCGCGGTCGCATCGCACTTGACCTGCGCGTCAACGGACTGAACGGCTGGCTCTATCCCGCCAATCTTGCAGGGCCGCACCACTCACGCGCGCATCTCACCGCAAGGTGCCGAGGTAGCGCCGCGCCTCGCCTACAGCCGCCTCCAGCACCACCGTCGAGCGCGTGCTCTTGGCCAGCCCGATGGCGCCCTCGACGCTGGCGAGGATGAAGGTCGCGGCCGCTTCGGGATCGACGTCGGCGCGCACGAAGCCGCGATCCTGCCCGTTGCGCAGAGCCTGCGCGATGTTGGCGATGATGCCGCGGAACACGCGCTCGAGCCGTTCGCGGAAGGCCTCATCCAGGCCGCTCATCTCCTGGGCGAGATTGTTGATCGGACAGCCCAGCGTGGTGCAGCGCTCGCCCAGCATGCCGAGTGCAAAGCCGATGCTCGCCTCGATGCCTTCGATCGGGTCCACGAACTGCAGCAGATGCTGGCCCCAGATGAGGTCCGCCATGCCCGCTAAGACCTCGTCGATGACCGCGAGGCCGAGCGCCTGCTTGCTGGCAAAGTGGTGGTAGAACGCGCCCTTGGTCAGCCCGGCCTTGTCGAGCAGGGTATCGACGCGCAAGCCCTGGAAGCCGTGCACGTAGATTTCGGAAAACGCCACGTCGAGCAG
>JBGSQO010000624.1:0-2629 GCA_041738055.1 Filomicrobium sp. | reverse complement strand
CGCCAACCTGCACGTCACGACCTCGACGGAGGGGTCGCCCATTCCAAGGCTATACGGCCGGGCGCGGCTCGGCGGTCAGGTCATCTGGGCGACCCCGTTCGAGGAGGAGGTGGTCCGCACGACCGAGGAACCGGCCGGCGGCGGCAAGGGCGGTGGCGGGTTCGGCGGGGGCGGGAGTTCGTCCGCCGACAGCGTCGAGCGCATCGAGTACCGCTACTACGCGAATTTTGCCGTCGCCCTATGCGAGGGGGAAATCACCGGGATCGGACGCATCTGGGCCGACGGCAACGAGCTGGACCTGTCGGACGTCATCTATCGCGTGCATCTGGGCGGAGCGACACAGGCCGTCGATACCCTGATCTCGGCGCGCGAGGGATCGGGCAAGGCGCCGGCGTATCGCGGCACGGCGTATGTTGTGTTCGAGCGCTTGGCACTGGCCGAATTCGGCAATCGGCTTCCCCAGTTGTCGTTCGAGGTCTATCGCGCCATCGAGCCGTTCGGGGAGGAGGTGCGGGCCGTCGTGCTGATCCCCGGCTCGGGCGAATTCGTCTATGCGCCGACCCCGGTCTCGCAGGTATTCGGCCTCGGCGGCTCGCGGTCGGAGAATGTGCATACCCGTCTCGGCGGCACGGATTGGGCCGTCGCGCTGGACCAGATGCAAGAGGCGCTTCCCAACGTCGAAAACGTCTCGCTGATCGTCAGCTGGTTCGGGACCGATCTCAGGGTCGGCGCATGCCAAGTTCGGCCCGGCATCGAGGTGGCGGTGAAGGATACGACGCCCTTCAACTGGCAGGCGGGGGGTGTGGGGCGCTCGGGCGCACACGTGGTCAGCCAGCGCGATGGCCGTCCGGCCTATGGCGGCACGCCGGCCGACCGCAGCATGGTGGCGGCGATTATCGACCTGAAGGCGCGCGGGATCGCTGTGACGCTGACGCCGTTCGTGCTGATGGATATCGCCGAGGACAATGGACTGCCCGATCCCTATGGCGGCCTCGAACAGGCGCCCTATCCGTGGCGCGGTCGGATCACCTGTCATCCCGCGCCCGGCGAACCGGGCAGCCCCGATAAGACCGCAAGCGTTGCCGCAGATGTGGCGGCGTTCGTCGGCACGGCCGAGGCGAGCCACTTTTCGATTGCAGGCGACGTGGTCAATTATTCCGGGCCGTCGGAGTGGTCCTACCGGCGCATGGTGCTGCATCTGGCGCATCTGGCGAAAGCGGCCGGCGGCGTCGATGCCTTCCTGCTGGGGACGGAGTTGCGCGGGCTCACTTGGCTGCGCGATGGGACCGGCAGCTATCCGTTCGTGGAGGCGCTGAAGGATCTGGCGGCCGAAGTCAGCGCGGTGCTCGGCTCGGGCACGAAGGTGACGTATGCGGCCGACTGGACCGAGTACTTCGGTCATCAGCCGCAGGACGGCTCGGGCGACGTTTATTTCCACCTCGATCCCTTGTGGGCGAGCCCGCATATCGATGCGGTGGGTATCGACTGCTACTGGCCGCTGGCCGACTGGCGCGATGGGCGCGGGCACCTCGATTATGTGGCGGGCGCGCGCTCGATCTACGACCTCGAGTATCTGCGCGGCTACGTCCAGGGCGGGGAAGGCTACGACTGGTACTACGCAAGTGCCGAGGATCGCGACGCGCAAGTGCGGACGCCCATCACCGATGGCGCCGGCAAGCCGTGGGTGTTCCGCTATAAGGACGTGAAGAACTGGTGGGCGAACACGCATCGCAATCGGCCGGGCGGCGTCGAACCGGTAAGCACCACGGCCTGGGTGCCGCAGTCCAAGCCCATCTGGCTGATGGAGATCGGTTGTCCGGCAACCGACAAAGGGGCCAACCAGCCCAACGTGTTCGTCGACCCGAAAAGCTCCGAGAATGCGCTGCCCTACTACTCGGCCGGCTTTCGCGACGACCTCATGCAGCGGCGCTACCTGAAGGCGCTGATCGAGGCGTTCGACCCGACGTCGGACGGCTACGTCAGCGGGGCCAATCCGGTCTCGGGCGTCTATGGCGGTCGCATGCTCGATACCTCGCGTATGTTCGTCTACTGCTGGGACGCGCGACCCTATCCGGCCTTTCCGCAAAGTCTCGACATCTGGGGCGACGGCGAGAACTGGCGGCTCGGGCACTGGGTCAACGGCCGGCTGGGGGCTGGCCCACTGGCCGAGACGGTGGAGGCTATCCTCACCGACTACGGCTTTGCCGATCACGCGGCCGGTGGCCTCAACGGCATGGTGCCGGGCTACGTCATCGACCGGCCGATGAGCGCGCGCGATGCGATCCAGCCCTTGGGGCTCGCCTACTTCTTCGATGCGATCGAGACGAGCGGGCGCATCGCGTTTCGCCACCGTGGCGCGGAGCCGCCGGTCGCGCGCCTCATCGAGGCCGATCTCGTTGAGGAGGGTGCCGACAAACCACTGCTGACCCTGACGCGCGGGCAAGAGACGGAGCTGCCGGCCTCGGCAAAGCTCACCTACATCTCCGCCGATTCCGATTACGAGCAGGCCGTCGCCGAAGCCCGCCGCCTGACGGGCGCGAGCGGGCGGCTCTCCCAGGCGGAGGTGCCGATCGTGCTCGAGACGGAGCAGGCCGGCAATATCGCCGAGAGCTTCCTGTTCGAGGCGTGG
>JBGSQO010000603.1:0-3246 GCA_041738055.1 Filomicrobium sp. | reverse complement strand
CAAACCTCCGCCAAAGGCCTGAGGCCTTTGGAAACCCTGACTTTAGAGTCCCCAAGAATGGGTCCAGGGACTAGTCCCTGGTCGGGGAGCTCGAGGGGCGGACAGCTCCTCGAAGGCCACGGGCTGCAACGGCCGCGTATTGGGCTGGGTCATCAGTCATCGGCACGACGTTGGACGAACGAACGGATGCTCGGCTGGCGGGCAGGAATGGATCATGGCGAAAGACAAGAGCGGTAACGGCGGCAAGGGCAAGGGTCCGGCACCGACCAGCGAAGCGACCAAGCCGGCCGATCCGGCTACAGCAGCGGCAACCCCTTCCGCCGAGGGCGGGCGCGACTGGGGCAAGACGCTCAACCTGCCGGAGACGGATTTCCCAATGCGCGCGGGGCTGCCTGAGAAGGAGCCCGTCATGCTGGCGCGCTGGGAGGCCATGGGGCTGTACGAGAAGATCCGCGAGGCCTCGCGCGGCCGGCCCAAGTTCGTGCTCCACGACGGCCCGCCGTATGCCAACGGCAACATCCACATCGGGCACGCGCTGAACAAGATCCTGAAGGACCTCGTGGTCAAGAGCCAGCAGATGCTCGGCCACGACAGCAACTATGTGCCCGGCTGGGACTGTCACGGCCTGCCCATCGAATGGAAGATCGAGGAGGAGGTCTATCGCTCCAAGGGCAAGGAGAAGCCGGATTTCTCGGACCCCGACGCCATCATCGCGTTCCGCCGCGAGTGCCGGGCGTATGCGGAAAAGTGGCTCGACATCCAGCGCGAGGAGTTCAAGCGGCTGGGCGTGACGGGCGACTGGGCGCACCCCTATTCGACCATGGCCTATCCGGCCGAGAGCGTTATCGCCGACGAGATCATGAAGTTCGCCCGCTCGGGGCAACTCTATCGCGGCTCAAAACCCGTCATGTGGTCGGTCGTCGAGAAGACCGCACTCGCCGAGGCCGAGGTCGAGTATCAGGACTATCAGTCCGACATGATCTGGGTGAAGTTTCCGGTCATACAAGATACCGAGTGGGGAGCCGAACAGCAGCAGCGCCGGGCCGATCAGGCGTGCCTCAAGTCGGATCTGGTGGGGGCGAGCGTCGTCATCTGGACGACCACGCCGTGGACCATCCCCGGCAACCGGGCCGTCTCGTTTTCGCACAGGATCGACTACGGCCTCTATGAGGTGACCGCAGCGGCTGAGAACAACTGGGCCAAGGTGGGCGACCGGCTGATCCTAGCCGACAAGCTCGCGGGCGATGTCATGAAGTCCGCAAAGGTCGAGGCCTTCGAGCGGTGTATGGACGTCACCGCCGACGAGTTGAAAGCGATCGTCTGCGCGCACCCATTGCGGACACTGGGCTACCCTTTCGACGTTCCCCTGCTCGATGGCGATCATGTCACCGACGACACCGGCACGGGCTTCGTCCATACCGCCCCAGGTCATGGCTCGGACGACTACATCATCTGGATGAACTCGCAGAAACTGCTGCGAGACCGTGGCATCGATACGACGATCCCGTTCACCGTCGATGCCGACGGCGTCATGACGGAGGCCGCCCCCGGTTTCACGGGAAAGCGCGTCTTGAAGGAGAACGGCGACAAGGGTGATGCCAATGACGCGGTCATCAAGGCGCTGAGCGAGGCCGGCAATATCATTGCGCGTGGCCGCCTCAAGCATCAGTACCCCCACTCCTGGCGCTCGAAAAAGCCGGTCATCTTCCGCAACACGCCGCAGTGGTTCATCAGTATGGATAAGTCTCTGCTGGCGCCCGGCGACTCCCCTCCGGGGAGCCGGCCGCCGGGCGCGTCGGACGGCGCCAACGACACCCGCTCGCTTCGCGAAAAAGCGCTGGCCGAGATCGAGCGCGTGGAGTGGGTGCCCGCCTCGGGCCAGAACCGCATCACCGGCATGATCGCCGGGCGGCCCGACTGGGTCGTCTCGCGCCAGCGCGCTTGGGGCGTGCCGATCTGCGTCTTCCGCAACGTCGAGACCGACGAGGTGATCCCCGGCCCCTCGTTCGCCAAATCCGACGACCTCAGCACCCGCATCCGCGAAGCCTTCGCTGCCGAGGGGGCAGACTGCTGGTTTGCCGCCGATGCGAAAGCCCGCTTCCTGACCGGCCTCGTCGACGATCTTGCACCCTGGGAGCAGGTCCGTGTCGTGCTGGATGTCTGGGTCGATTCCGGCGCCACCCACGCCTTCACGCTCGAGGCGCCCCAGCAGTTCCCGGGCCTCACCGGCATCCACCGCGCCATCGAGGGTGGGCATGACCGCGTCATGTACCTCGAAGGCTCCGACCAGCATCGCGGCTGGTTCCATTCCTCGCTGCTGGAGAGTTGCGGCACGCGGGGCGTCGCGCCCTATGACGTTGTGCTGACCCATGGATTCGTCCTCGACGAAAAGGGTCAGAAGATGAGCAAGTCGCTCGGCAACGTGACGGCGCCGCAAGAGGTCATGAAGACCTACGGCGCCGATATCCTGCGCCTGTGGGTGGCCGCCTCCGACTATTCCGACGACCTCAGGATCGGCGCGGAGATCCTGAAGACCTTCGCCGAGACCTACCGCAAAATGCGCAACACCACGCGCTGGATGCTGGGAGCGTTGGCGCATTTCAAGGAAACCGACCGCGTCGGTCTCGAGGCCATGCCGGAACTCGAGCGCTTGATGCTGCACCGCCTGTCGGAGCTCGATCCCGAAATTCGGACCGCCTACGCCGAGTACGATTACCGCAAGGTGATCGCGGTGCTGGCCCAGTTCCTGAACACGGACCTGTCGGCGTTCTACTTCGATATCCGCAAGGATGCGCTGTATTGCGATGCGCCGTCCAGCGTTCGCCGCAAGGCCTCGCTGACGGTGATCGACGAGATCTTCAAGGCGACGACCCTGTGGCTCGCGCCCATCCTCGCCTTTACCGCCGAGGAGGCTTGGCTGGCACGCGGCGGCGACACGGGCGCCTCGGTCCATCTGATGACGTTCCCGACCATCCCACGAGCTTGGCGCAACGAGGCCGTCGCGGACAAGTGGGAGAACGTCCGCCGCGTCCGCCGCGTGGTGACGGGCGCCTTGGAGATCGAGCGGGCGGGCAAGCGCATCGGCTCCTCGCTGGAGGCAGCACCCCTGGTGTTCATCGCGGATGAGACCTTGCGCGCGGCACTGACCGGCGTCGACCTGTCGGAGATCGCCATCACCAGCGGGATCGAGATCATTGCGGGGGCGGCCCCCGAGGGCGCCTTCACGCTGCCCGACTTGGCCGGCGT